>DATCEM010000109.1:0-6339 GCA_036510175.1 Solirubrobacteraceae bacterium
CCGCCGCGGAGTTCCTGAACGCCGATCCCGTCGATGCCGACCGGGTGATCGAGGAACGTCTGGGCAAGTCGATCGAGCGCGTCTTCGCCGAGGATGGCGAGGCGGCGTTCCGCGAGGCCGAGGAGGCGGCGACCGTCGAGCTGCTCGAGGATCCGGCCAATCGCGTGCTCGCCCTCGGCGGAGGGGCGATCGCCTCAGAGCGCGTGCGCCAGGCGCTCGCCGACCGTCTCGTCATCTGGCTCGACGTAGACATCGACACCGCCTGGGCGCGGGCGAACGGGTCGGGTCGTCCGCTTGCGCGGGACCGCGCCACCTTCGAGGCGCTGCACTTCGAGCGCGAGCCGGTGTATGCCGAGCTCGCGGACGCGATCGTCCCGGCCGGTCGATCGACGGCCATGGCCCCGGTGCTCGAGGCGCTTCGCGGAGTGCCGGCGGGCTCGCGGATGCTCTGGGCGTCGAGCGCGTCCGGCGATTACCCCGTCTACATGGGCGCCGGTCTCCTGCTCGAGCGCAGGTTCTGGCCGCCGGCCATCGGGGGCCGGCGCTTCCTGGTCACCGATGGCCAGGTCGGGCGCCACTACGGCGACGTCGTCGAGCCGGTCGCCCGCCGAATCCCGGTGATGCCCGGTGAGCAGTCAAAGACGGTGGCGCATGCCGAGATCGTGTGGACCGAGCTCGCACGGGCGGGGATGACGCGCGAGGACGTTCTCATCGCCCTCGGGGGCGGCGTCGTCGGCGACCTCGCCGGATTCTGCGCGGCCACCTACCAGCGCGGGGTGCGCTACGTGCAGGTGCCCACCAGTCTTGTGGCGCAGGTCGACTCGGCCTATGGGGGCAAGACGGGCGTGGACCTCGCGGAGGCGAAGAACTATGTCGGTGCCTTCCACCAACCGGTGGCGGTGATCGCCGACACGTCGACGCTCGCCACGCTGGCCGCCGAAGAGGTCGCCGCCGGTTACGCCGAGGTCGTCAAGACGGCGCTCATCGCCGGGGGGAGGCTATGGGAGCGCGTTCGCTCGGGGGCCGATCCCACCGACCCCGAGGTGATCATGGCGTGCGCCCGTACGAAGCTCGCGATCGTCGCCGCCGACGAGCGCGACGACGGCCTGCGTCAGGTCCTGAATCTCGGGCACACCGTCGGCCATGCGATCGAGACGGTCACAGGCTACGCTCGCTACCGCCACGGAGAGGCCGTGGCGCTGGGGCTGCTCGCCGCGCTGCGGCTCTCCGGACTGGGCGATCTGCGCGAGGAGGTGGAGTCGTTGCTGGCGGCGCATGAGCTCCCGACGACGCTCGCCGGGATCGACCCCGACGCCATTCTTCTCGCCACCACGCGCGACAAGAAGCGCCGCGGTGAGGGGCCGGTGCCCTTCGTCCTCCTCGAGGCTCCCGGCGAGCCGCGACCGGGCTGCGCCGTCGACCCACCCGCGCTCGACGCCGCCGTGCGAGAGTTGATGCTCCCATGAGCGCGACCCCGACCCAGGCCAACCGGATCGAGGTCATGCACGGCGTCAACCTGGACCAGCTCGGGCGCCGCGACCCCGCCCACTACGGATCGCTGACGCTGGCCGAGCTCGAGCGCCGGATCGCCGATGACGCCGCCACTCTCGACCTGAGGACCCGCTTCTTCTCATCCAATCACGAGGGCGAGTTCGTCGAGCACCTACATGGGCTCGACGGCCTGGCCGACGGGATCGTCCTCAACCCCGGAGCGTGGACGCACTACGCCTGGGCGATCCGCGATGCCCTCGAGCTCACCGGCCTGCCGGCGATGGAGGTACACCTCTCCGACGTCGATGCCCGCGAGCAGTGGCGCCGGGTGTCGGTCATCCGCGATGTCTGCATCGGCCATGTCTCGGGCCGGGGCGCCGACGGCTACCGGGACGCCCTGGTGCGCCTGCGCGAGGAGCTGACGCCGTGAAGGGCCGGGTGGAGCGCCTCACCGAACTCCTGCCCGAGGTGGAGATCGACGTGCTGCTCGTCACCAATCTCGTCAACGTCCGCTACCTCACCGGCTACGACGGGAGCAACGGGATCGCCTTGGTCGGCCCGCGCACACGCGCCTTCGCGACCGACTTCCGCTACGTCGAGCAGGCGGCCGAGCAGGTGCATCCGTCGTTCGCGCGCGCGCGCGCCGCGCTCGACCTCCTCGAGGCGGTGGCCGATCTCCTGCCCGCGGGAGAGGTCAGGCTCGGCTTCGACGACGCGCACATGCCGGTCCGCCAGCACGCGCGGCTGCTCGACCTGCTCCCGCGTCGCGTCGAGCTTGTTGGGGCCGGCGGCCTGGTCGAGCGGATCCGGGCGGCCAAGGAGCCCGACGAGGTGGCGCTCATCCGCACCGCGGCCCAGCTCGCGGACGCCGCCTTCGAGCGGATCATCCGCGACGGCCTGATCGGGCGCACCGAGCGAGAGGTCGCCATCGCTCTCGAGCACGACATGCGCGAGCGCGGCGCCCGGCGCCCGAGCTTCGACTCGATCATCGCCGCCGGTGCGCACGGGGCGCTCCCTCACGCGCAGCCCCGCGATGTCCCCATCCGCGCCGGCGAGCTCGTGGTCATCGACTGGGGGGCGGAGCTCGACGGCTACTGCTCGGACTGCACCCGTACCGTCGCCGCCGGAGCGCCGAGCGAAGAGGCGAGGGAGGTCTACGAGCTCGTTCTCAGCGCGCAGCTGGCCGGTCTCAAGGACATTCGCGCTGGGCGCGCCGGGCGTGAGGTCGACGCCGTCGCGCGCGAGGTGATCGAAGCGGGCGGCCACGGCGAGCGCTTCGGCCACGGGCTCGGCCATGGCGTCGGACTCGAGGTCCACGAGGTCCCTCGGCTCTCGCAGCGCTCCGAGGACACGCTGAGAGCGGGAAACATCGTCACCGTCGAGCCCGGCGTGTACGTCCCCGGTGGCTTCGGCGTGCGCATCGAGGACCTCGTCGTGGTCACCGAGGATGGCAGCGAGGTCCTCAACGGCCTGTCCAAGCGGCTGCTGAGCACGGATTGAGCGCGCGCGTTCTATAGGGTGAGGCGACTTGGCTACTGACAAGCCGACCGGAGGCGGATCCGCTGACGCGCTCGTCGTCTTCGGCATCACCGGCGACCTCGCGAAGAAGATGACCCTGCGTTCGCTCTACCGGCTGGAGCGGCGCGGCCTGCTCAAAGTCCCCGTGATCGGGGTCGCGGTCGATGACTGGAGCATCGAGAAGCTGCGTCAGCACGCCCATGATGCGATCGAGGCGGCCGGCGAGCACCTCGACGAGGAGGTCTTCTCGCGGTTCGCCGAGCGGCTCTCCTACGTCTCCGGGGACTTCGCCGATCCGGCCACCTTCAAGCGCGTCGGCGAGGCCATGGGCGAGGCGCACGCCCCCGCTTATTATCTCGAGATCCCCCCGTCGCTCTTCGGATCGGTGGTGGGGTCGCTCGACAGCTCGGGTCTGCTGCCACCCGCGGCCCGGGTCATCGTCGAGAAGCCGTTCGGACACGACCTCGCCTCGGCGCGCGCGCTGGCGGCCGAGCTCCACCAGCATCTGGAGGAGTCCCAGCTTTACCGCATCGACCACTTCCTCGGCAAGATGGGGCTCGACGAGTTTCTCTACCTGCGCTTCGCCAACATGATCCTCGAGCCTGTGTGGAATCGCAGTCACGTCTCGAGCGTCCAGATCACCATGGCCGAGCAGTTCGGGGTCGAGGACCGCGGGCACTTCTACGATCCCGTCGGCGCGCTGTGCGACGTCGTCGTCAATCACCTGCTCCAGCTCCTGGCCGCCGCGGCCATGGAGCCGCCGGCGGGCGCCGACGCGGCCACGCTCAAGGACGCCAAGTACGCCGTACTGCGCTCGATCGCCGACGCCAAGCCCGGGTGCTACGTGCGCGGCCAGTATGAGGGCTACCGCGAGATCGACGGGGTGGCGAAGAACTCGACCACTGAGACCTATGCGGCGCTGCGGCTCGAGATCGATAACTGGCGCTGGGCCGGCGTCCCCTTCTTCATCCGCACGGGGAAGCGCCTGGCGGTGACCGAGACCGAGGTCCGGCTCGTGTTCAGGCACCCACCGCGCCTGGCCTTCATCAGCGGAGAGAAGCGCCATCGACCGGACCCCGATCAGCTTGTCGTCCGGCTCGATCCTTCGACAGGATTGAGGATCACCCTCGACGCGCTTCGCGGCGACCGGGCTGGGCCCTCGCCGATCGATCTCGACATGGAGTTCGCCGACGAGGGTGGGGAGGCGCCGACGCCCTACGAGGTGCTGCTTCACGCTGCGCTCGAGGGCAACGCCATCCCCTTCACGCGGCAGGACGCGGTCGAGGAGTCGTGGCGGATCGTCCAACCGCTGCTCGACGCGCCGCCTCGGCCTGAGACCTACGCGCCGGGATCGTGGGGGCCGCCCGGAGCGGAGCGGCTGATCGCCGGGTTTGGCTGCTGGCACGAACCTTGGATCTCGGGGTGAACGGGGCACAGGACCGACCGCCTTCCGGTGAGCAGATCTCGCTCGAGCTGGGACCGCAGCGGGCAACGGTCGTGGAGGTCGGCGGCGGCCTGCGTGCGTACGCGCTCGGCGGCTGGGACGTGGTCGACGGCTACGGCGTACACGAGCGCTGTTCCGGCGCACGCGGCCAGCCGCTGATCCCCTGGCCCAATCGCCTGCGCGACGGGCGCTACCGGTGGAAGGGCGCGGAGCTTCAGCTCGACCTCTCAGAGCCCGCGCTCCAGAACGCCATTCATGGGCTCGTGCGCTGGCGCAACTGGGAGGTGCGGGCGCGGGAGCCGGCCCGGGTGGTGCTCGGACACGTGCTCCACGGAGAACCGGGGTACCCGTTCATGCTCGCGCTCGAGCTCGAGTACGTGCTCGAGCCCCGGGGCCTTACGGTCACCACCAGCGCGCTCAACATCGGACCCGAGGCCTGTCCCTACGGCGCGGGCATGCATCCCTACTTCTCGCTCGGCGCCGACAGCATCGATGAGGCGGTTCTGACCGTCCCCGCCGCCCGCCGGCTCCTCGTCGACGAGCGCGGGATCCCGGTGGGGGAGGAGCCCGTCGACGACGGTCCCCTCGACTTCCGCGCCCCGCGGGAGATCGGCAGCGCACAGCTCGATGCGTGCTTCACCGGCTTCGATCGCGATGAAGACGGAAATCTCCGCGCCCGGCTCCACGCCCCGGACGGCTCCCGTCAGGTCACGGTGTGGGCCTCGCGCGACTACGAGTACCTGATGGTGTTCACCGGCGACACGCTCGCGGAAGAACGGCGCCGGCGGGGCGTGGCCATCGAGCCCATGACCTGCGCCCCCGATGCCTTGCGCTCGGGCGCCGGTCTCGTCAGGCTCGAGCCCGGCGAGCGCCACGTGGCGAGCTGGGGGATCGAGCCCTCGGAGCGCGCGGCGCCCCCAGCCGGCAGCTGAGCCGCGCCAAGGCGGGCGGCCTCGTTACGCCGTTACGCGGGGTTTGCGGGGCTTTACCTTGATGTCCGGGGCATCCTTCACGATGCCCGACTTGCCTGGGCCCGCGACTACCGCTTCGAACCCCTCTCTGCGCGCCTGGCAGCACCGCGCGCTCGCACTCCTGGCCGGGTGGCGCGACGGCCCGTTCCTCCTGTCGGCGGCTCCCGGCGCGGGCAAGACCCGTCCCGCGCTCGAGCTCGCGCGGACCGAGCTCGCGGCGGGGGCGATCGACGCGGTGGTGGTTGCGTGTCCGACTGCGCCGCTGACGCGTCAGTGGGCGGCCGCCGCCGCCGCGCTCGGCGTCGAGCTCGCCCCCGACGCCGCGTCGCCTCGTCCGCCCCGCGGTTTCCATGGCGTGGCCATCACCTACGCCCGGATCGCCGCGGCGCCTGTGCGCTGGGGACGCGCGCTGCCCCGCCGCACGTTGGTCATCGCCGACGAGGCCCACCACCTGGGCGAGGAGCTCACGTGGGGCGAGAGCTTCGCCAAGGCCTTCGGCGCCGCGCCGCGGTGGCTGCTCCTCTCGGGGACCCCGTTCCGCTCCGACGCCACCCCGATCCCCGGAGTTCGCTACGACCGCGTCGGGCTCGCCGAGCCGGACTTCTCCTACAGCTACGCCGACGCCGTGCGCGACGCGATCTGCCGGCCCGTCTGCTTCATCGCCTACGACGGGACGCTGTCCTGGCGCAGCGGCGACGACGTCATCGAGTCGAGCTTCGAGACCGTGCTCCCCGCGCGCGAGGCGGGGCGCCGTTACCGCACGGCGATCTCCACCGAGCTCCCCGACGGGCTGCCGCGGATCCTGCGCGAGGCTGACGAGAAGCTCCGCGCCGTGCGCGCCGGGGGGCACAGCGATGCCGGCGGGCTGGTGATCGCGGCCGATGCCAGCCACGCCCGACGGGTGGCGGCACTCCT
>DATCEM010000110.1:0-2292 GCA_036510175.1 Solirubrobacteraceae bacterium
CGTGACGTCGAGGGATACAGCGTGATGAACGAGGACGCGTTCGCGCGCCGGTTCTACGCCGACCGCTCCGAGCTCGAATCTCTGGGGATCGTGTTGACGGTCGAGAAGCCGGTCGACGGGCTCGTCGAGCAGGAGAACTACTCGCTGCCGCCGGAGAACTTCCACCTCTCGCCGATCGAGTTCTCGGACAAGGAGCTGGCCGCGCTCAACACCGCGCTGCACCTGCTCGACGGCGAGTTCGCCTACGCCGAGCCGCTGCGGCTGGCGCTACAGCAGATCTCCTGGGGCCGCCCGAGCCCGCTGAGCGCCCCCGAGCAGCACACCGTTGCGCTCGGGATCACCGGTTCGGCCGGCGGCCACGACGTCTCACAGCGCCTGGCGAAGATCGAGACGGCGATCTTCCGCCGCAAGACCATCGCCTTCGAGTACTACACGATGGAGCGCGACGATGTGGGTACCCGCCGCGTCGATCCCTACCAGCTGCTCTACCAGGGCAGCCAGTTCTACCTCGTCGGCCGCTCGCACGAGCGCGGTGCAATTCGTGTCTTCCGGCTCTCGCGGATCCGCGGCAAGGTCGCCTATGTGACAAAGGCCAAGCACGATTTCACGCGTCCGACGGACTTCGATCCGCGCGGATACGCCGACCGCATCGACTGGCAGTTCGGCGAACCGATCGGGACCGCCGAGATCTGGATTAACGAGCGTATCGCCTGGCAGGTCGAGCGTCACTTCGGTCGCTACGGCGAGATCCGTCCCGCCGCCGATGCCGACCGCGTCTTCGCCACCCCCTACGCGAGCACGCGGGCGCTGATCGCGTGGGTGCTGGGATTAGGCGAGAACGCGCGGATCCTCGGGCCGCCCGAGCTTGCCCAGGCGCTGCGCGAGCGGGTGTCGCTCCTCGTCGAGCGCCACACCGGCGATCCACCGGCGATGCCGGTGGCGCCGTCAGCCGTGCTCCTCGAGGCCGGCGCGGCGCAGGCGCCCGCCCCTCGCAGCGACGCCGAAGGCAACGGGCATCACCAGGACGCAACCATCCGTCCCGAGCGCTTCGCGCGCCTGGTAACCCTCGCGAGCATCCTCATCGAGGCCGGACGCGCGGGCCGCACTCTGCATGCCGATGAGCTCTGCGGGCGGCTGAAGATCTCCGAGCAGGAGCTGCACGAGGATGTCGCGGTCCTCAACGTCGTCAACTTCGGCGCCGGTACCTACGTCCTCTACGCCGAGATCGGGCCCGACGGCACGATCGAAGTCGATCCCGAGCCCTACGGCGACTCGTTCGCCCGCCCGGCGCGGCTGCTGCCCGTGGAGGCGAAGGCGCTGATCGCCGCGATCGACCTGATCGGCGAGCACATCCCGGCCGGCTCGCTCGCCACGGTGCGCAAGAAGGTGGTGGCCGCCCTCGGCGAGGATCCGATCCAGGACGGGCTCCAGATCGCCTCCCCGGGCGGAGACGATGCCGAGATCGTGGCGCTGGTCTCGCAGGCCATCGCCTCCCGGCGGCTGCTCTCGTTCGAGTACTACAAGGAGAACGAGGACGAGTTCAGCAAGCGTATCGTCGAACCCTATGCGCTGATCAACGGTCGCGAGGGCTGGTACGTCGCCAGCTACGACCCCGAGCGCGAGAGCGTCCGCCACTTCCGCCTGGACCGGATCAAGTCCGCCAGCGTGAGCGCCGAGACCTTCGAGCCTCGTCACGACGTCAACCCCGCCGCCGATGTCGACGGCTGGCCGAGGACCGGCGAGGTGCCCGCCTCGCGCCGGGCTCGGGTGTGGATCTCGGCCGACCGGGCGCGGTGGGCGCGCGAGGAGCGGCGCGTCGCCCAGGAGCTCGAGGATGGAGCGGTGGTGGTCGAGCTCGGCTTCGCCGGCGTCGACTGGCTCGTCCGCGAGGTGCTCAAGGAGGCGGGCGACGCGGTCGTGCTCGAGCCCGCCGAGGCGCGCGAGGCCGTCCGCCACGCCGCCGAGCGGATCGGCGCCGGGGCGGCCCTCGCCTCCCGCTGAGTGCGCCCCCGGTGAGCCGCCGCGATCAGATCGAGATGAGCGCGGCCGAGCAGGCCGCCTTCCTGGCCGAGCAACGCACGGTCATCTGTGCCACCAACGGGCCCGGTGGCTGGCCGCATCTGATGCCGCTGTGGTACGTCATGCGCGGGGAGGACATCTGGGCGTGGACGTACTCGAAATCCCAGAAGGTCCGTAACCTCGAGCGCGACCCACGGGCGACTCTGCAGGTCGAGGCCGGCGCCGACTACAGCGAGCTGCGCGGGATCATGATCGAGGCCGACACCGAGATCC
>DATCEM010000111.1:0-2371 GCA_036510175.1 Solirubrobacteraceae bacterium
CTGGCGCTGCTCGCGGCGCAGCGAAGCTTCCCGCCGCTGGCGGGCGACCCGGGGACGCTGCTCGAGCTGGTCGCCCGGCCCATGCTCTCACTCACCCGCCCACGCGACGTAACCCAGCTCGCGGGAGGGGTCGACAAGCTGCTCGACTATCTCGCCTGAGCGCTCAGCCAGGCGTCCTGAAGCAGCGTGCCGGCGGCCAGCGACGGCGAGGGGCCCGACCAGGCCGCGCGGAGCGCATCGGGGTCAACGAGCTCGGGGTCGATCCCGGTGCCGAACTCACCGCCATCGCCCACCGATCATAGGGCCGAGCCGCCCGCGGAGAGGGGGCGTCGCATCCGTGCTCGGCTCGACCAACGCTCGCGCCTTCGCGGGGAGCCAGAAGGTCTGTCGAATCGGCGACGCCGTCTGTCGTACAACCGTGTGTACAAAAAGAGACTTAGGGCGCCGATCGTTGCTACGAAAAACGAAAAGCCCCACGTTTGCGGGGCTTTCGTGAGAGCGGCTGAAGGGACTCGAACCCTCGACCTTCTGCATGGCAAGCAGACGCTCTAGCCAACTGAGCTACAGCCGCGCGAACGGGGCCGAGTATAGCCCTGGTCCGTCTGGGCGGTGGCGACCGGGCGGCGGGGAGCACGCCGGAGGCGAACGATGATTAGCCGGCAGATAGTCGGGTATCCATGGGCTCAACATGGCTACGGTCGCCGATCGAGCAGCGCCAGCAGCGCCGACTGCGGGAGGGGCTGGCCTGCGGCGCGATGTCGGGCGCACGGCGCTGCTCTTCACCTCGGTGGGCTCGGTGATCGGGTCGGGCTGGCTGCTCGGGGCGATGAACGCCACCCAGATCGGTGGTCCGGCGGCGATCATCTCCTGGGTCGTCGGCGCCGCGGCAATCATGCTCTTGGCGTTGATCCACGCGGAGCTCGGGGGGATGCATCACGTCAACGGCGGCATGGTGCGCTTCCCCCACTACGCGTTCGGAAGCCTTGTGGGCTACGGGATGGGATGGATCTACTACCTCGGCTCGGTCACCCTGGCCCCGATCGAGACCGAGGCGGCGATTCAGTACGCAGACAAGTGGATCCACGAGGGGTTCGGCTTCCACGTCATGCACCTGGCGGGCAAGAGCGTCATCCTCAACGGCGCCGGTTACGGCGTCGCGGCGGTGCTCATGCTCATCTTCACCGTGATCAACCTCTGGGGCGTCAGCCGGTTGAGCCGCGCCAACACCACCATCGTCTGGTGGAAGATCGCCATCCCGGTGCTCACGGTGATCGTGCTCGTCGTCACCCAGTTCCGCACCTCGAACTTCTCCGCCGGGAACGGGTTCGCCCCGGCCGGCATCAAGGGCATCCTCAGCGCGATCGCCACCGGTGGGGTCGTCTTCGCCTACCTCGGCTTCGAGCAGGCGATCCAGTTCGGCGGCGAGACGCGCAATCCCAAACGGAACATCCCCTTCGCCGTGGTGGGCGCGATGGTGATCGGCGCCATCGTCTACATCGCACTCCAGCTCGCCTTCATCGGGGCGCTGAACCCGCACGCCGCCGCGCACGGCTGGGCCAGCCTGAGCTTCAACCAGTTCGGTCCCTTCGCCGCGCTCGCCACCGGGCTCGGCTTGGGCTGGCTCGCCGTCGTCCTCTACATCGACGCCGTCGCATCGCCCGGGGGCACGGGGTTGATCTACACGGGCTCGAGTGCGCGCGTCTCTTACGCGCTCTCTCGCAACGGCTACATCCCGCGCGCCTTCGAGAAGCTCGACGACCGAGGCGTGCCCTGGTTCGGGATCATCTTCGCCTTCGCCGTGGGGATGATCGTCTTCCTCCCCTTCCCGGGCTGGCAGAAGCTTGTGGGGTTCATCACCTCGGTGTCGGTGCTCATCTACGCCGGGCAGTGCCTGAGCCTGGCGGCGTTCCGCCGTCAGCTCCCCGATTGGGAGCGACCGTTCCGGCTCAAGGGCGCCGAGGTTCTCGCGCCGATCGGATTCGTCATCGCCAACCTCATCGTCCTCTTCGCCGGGTGGACGATCGACTCGAAGATGTTCATGGCGATCGGCATCGGGTTGGTCCTGCTCGCCATCTCGCAGCTCACCCGGTCGCCCGAGGACCGGGTCCAGCTCGACTGGGCCTCCTCGATGTGGATGTGGCCGTGGCTCCTGGGCCTGCTCGTGCTCAGTCTCTTCAGCAGCTTCACCGGGGGGAAGAACGACCTCCATTTCGGGGTGGACATGGGCGTCACTGCCGTCTTCAGCCTGGCGATCTACTTCTTTGCCCTCACGCGCCGCCTACCGCCGGAGGCCGTGAAGGAGCGGATGAAGTCCGACGAGGACGAGCGCGAGTAGGACCCGGCACGGCGGCGGGCGACCCGCCGTCAGGTG
>DATCEM010000112.1:0-5479 GCA_036510175.1 Solirubrobacteraceae bacterium
CCGGCCCATACCCTGATCCCGCGCACGTCGCATCGCCTCCAAGAGATTCCAGCCGTCAAGAAGCCGGAAACCCTAGGCAGCGCGCGGCGTGCGCCCCTACCTCAACCGCTCACCGTGCCCACGGAAACGTCAGGAGCGCCATTTTAACGACGCCTTGAAGGAAGGGACCGGGCGGCCATCGGTGCCGCCACGCGCTGAACTGGGCCAAGCGTCCGTGCTTGGCTCGGAGCACGCGCGCTGCGAGGAAGCGGCTCACGACGGTGCGCTGCGCGTCGCGAACGGCAAGGTTGACGCGCGCGGACTTGGACGCGGGGATCTGGCGTCCCTGCCAGATGGCGAATCATCGCGCGCGGGAAAACGTACTTGGGGTCGATACGTGCTGCCAGCCCCTGCGTCAGCACCCTCCCGTGCGTCGACTCGCGATCGACATCCAGTCGCAACCCGTGCCCGCAGTACGGCTTCACTCGATCGACAGCCGATGAAACGCTTCGCGTGGGCCCTCGTCATCCCTGCCTCGTCAACAGCTACGACAGGATCACACTCTCCGCACACGGTGCAGATGTCCCGAGATGTCCGCCGGAACTACGGTGATGGGAGCCGCATCTCGTGCAGCAAGAGTGCGAAGCCGCCGGAAACCCGGGCCGGTGCCGTACACCTGTCGGTCCCGGTCACCGCTCGGGCTCCGTTCGCGAGCGGGGATGAACCAAGATGTCCGAAGATGTCCTCGGACGTCGCTCAGGATGTCCGAAGATGTCCCCGTCGGCGTCGCTCGCGGACCGGGCGAAGGCCTCGGCGACGAGCTGCGCGTCCTCGCTGCGTGGTGCGTAATGGAGGTAGCGCATCGTGGTCTGGATGTCGGCGTGGCCCATCCACTCCTGCACGCGACGGATGTCCGTCTTGGCGATCATCCGCGTTCCGAACGTGTGGCGAAGATGGTGGAACCGCAACGAGCGCAGACCCGCCGCCGCGAGCGCCGCCTTGTAGCGCTTGCGCAGACCGGACCCGTCGAGGTGAGTGCCAGTGGGGCCAGCGAATACCAGGTCCTCGTCGCCCGTCCAATGCTCGCGCTGGCCGAGCTGCGCGAGTGCGCTCGCGACATCTGGCGCCATCGGGACCGACCTGACCTTCCCCGACTTGCGAGTAGTCAGCGCTCCCGCTGCGTAGCTCGACCGGACGCGGATGACCGAGCCCGTGAAATCCACATCCCGCCAGGACAAGGCCAACAGCTCTCCCAGCCGCAACCCGGTGAACGCGGCCGTGAGATAGATCGCCGCGTCCTGCTCTGACGCGGCGGCGCGGACGAGCGCCCACACCTCCTCGGGCGAATACACCTCGATCTCCCCGGACCGTCGCAGCGGTGGCTTCTCCACTTCCGCCGCCGGGTTGGTCTGGAGCCCCGACACCTTCTTCGCCCGCTTCAAGATCCCATGCAGCAGCACGAGCGCCTTCGTCCGCGAGCTCGCCGCGCCATTCAGCGACGCGAGCCACCGTTCGATCATTGTGGTCGTGATCGACTCCACCGGCGTCCCGCCGAACGCCGGCAGCAGCTGAGAGCGGACGATGACCTTGTAACCCGCCACGGTCGAGGGCTTGCGCTGCCGGTCGACCTCGACGTAGCGGAGCCACTCGGCGGCGGCATCCGCGAACGTCACGCCCGTTCGCACCTGACCCGCCAGCGTCCCCCGTGACGCCTCGTGTAGAACCTCGCGCAGCCACTCCTCCGCGTGGCGCTTTGTGAAGTACCCCACCGGCGGTCGGCCCCGGCCCGACCAAGCCGCCCCGATCTTCTTCTGTACCTGCCGCCCGTCGGGCAGGCGGAACTTCGCGTACCACACCGGACCCCTCGCCCGCTCGACCCGGAACACATGCCCTGACGGAGGTAGCAGCCCGGGCGAACTCATGTCCCGAAGAGGCCACGAACTCCGGGACATATTCGGGACACGCCATCAACCCAGCATTGGCAGAGACCCCAAAACTGTCCAATTTCCAGTCTCTCCAGAGAGCCCGCCTCCGGAATCGAACCGGAAACCTCTTCATTACAAGTGAAGTGCTCTGCCAATTGAGCTAGGCGGGCGGGTGGCCCGGCGGGCCGGGGCCGAGTTTAGGGCTCGGGGAGGTGCTCTTCCCACCATGCGATCGTGTCGGCCAGGGTCTGCGGCAGGGGGATCTCCGGACTCCAGCCCGTGTCGGCGCTCACGCGCTCGTGCGAACCGCGGCGGTCCATCACCTCGTTGTCGCGGATGAGTGCGGGGTCCACCACATGGTCGATGCGCGTGGGGGAGATCAGGTCGGCGAGGATGCTCATCTGGTCCGTGGTCGAGACCGAGGCTCCGGAGGCAACGTTGTAGAGGCGGGGGACTCCGCGCTCCGCGAGCAGGCGGTATGCGCGCACGACGTCGCGGACGTCGGTGAAGTCTCGGCGCGTGTCCGGGTTACCGGTGACGATCCGGACGACCTCGGCGCGTGAACGTCGCGCCTGGGCTGCCTGCCGGGCGAGCGAGGAGAGGACGAAGATCGGGAGCTGGCCGGGCCCAGCATGGTTGAAGGGCCGCACACGGATGATCTCGAGGCCGTAGGCGTCGGCGTAGACGCGGGCGAGGAGCTCGCCCGAGGTCTTCGAGACGGCATACGGGGTCGCCGGGCCGAGCTCGCCGTCTTCGGCGATGGGCAGGGGCTGCGCGGCGGAGTACACCTCGCACGAGCTCACCCAGACGACGCGGGCCTCGGGCGCCTCGTGCCGCACGGCCTCGAGCATGTTGACTGCCGTGGCCGTGTTCTCGGTGACCGTCTGTGCCGGGTCTTCCCAGGAGCGGCCGACCGAGCTCAGCGCGGCGAGGTGGTAGACGGCGTCGGGCCGGGCACTGCGGACCGCGTCGCGGGTCGCCGCCGGGTCGCGCAGATCGACCGACCGTCCCTCGCCCGCCGGGATCTCGCCGCTGCGGGAGAACCCGATGACGTCGTCGCCCGCGGCGGCGCACGCGATCGCCAGGTGGCCGCCGGCGAACCCCGAGGCGCCCGTGATCAGGACACGCAAGCTAGTGCACCGCCGGGCGCTCGGCTCGGCTGCCGGATCAGGACGCCGGCTCGACGGAGACCGCGTGCGTCAGCGAGCCGTGGCCGTTACTCGAGAACTCGCTCTCGTAGTCCGGCGGCGCCGGTTCGGGCTCGGCGTTCAGGCGGCGCTCGAGCTCACCGAGGACAATGCCGAAGAGCAGGTGTCGCCAAGTCGCCTGAGCGAGCGCGCGACGGTTTCCGGTCAACGTGGGCAGCTTGGAGCGGCCGGGGTGGAAGCGGTCGACGAGCCTGCCCAGCGGCCAGGTCAGTCCGTTCTCGAGCAGCGCGACGGCGGGTCCGCGGGCCACCGGTGGGAGCGGGAGGAGCGGCGCCACGTTCGCGTACACGGCGCCGAAGATCGCGCCGTTCTGGAGGTGGAGGAAGAGCCCCGGGGGATACCAGCCGTCGCCCGCCTCGACCATCCGGCCGAGTAACTCGACGTCATCGAAGCGGCTGGCGAATACCGCCTTGTCCAGCGGCTGCTGAAGGGCCCACACCGCGGAGGCGACGGCGCCGCATACGGCTCCGCGGAGCGTTCGTGTCCGGTCGATCGCCATGGTCGAGATCAGCAACTGTAACGGGCGGGGCGCGAACGGGTACGCCATGTGCGATGGATCACGATTCGCTGCACCGCCGGGCGCGCGAGCGCGGTGTCAACCAGCTCGTCTACTGGATCGTCCGCGCCGTCCTGCAGCCGTTCTTTCACATCTACTTCCGCTACAGCCGGATCGGGCGCGAGCACATCCCCGCCGAGGGCGGGGTGATCATCGCCTCGAACCATCGCAGCTTCCTCGACCCGTTCGTCATCGGGACCATGGCCCGACGGCCGATGTACTACGTGGCGAAGTCGGAGATCTTCGCCCATCCCTGGCAGTCGTGGATCCTCAGCGCGCTCGGGGCCTTTCCCGTCGTGCGCGGTGCCGGAGACGCGGACATGATCGAGACCGCCAAGGCCATCCTCGCGCGCGGGGACATCGTGCTCATGTTCCCCGAAGGATCTCGCATCAGGCCGGGCTCGCTCGGCAAGCCGAGGCGCGGGGTCGGACGCCTGGCGCTCGAGACCGGCGCGCCGGTGGTGCCCATGGCGCTCATCGGCACCGAGGCGGTGCGGCGAGGGTGGCGGTTCCGTCCGCACAAGGTGCGCATCCGCGCCGGCCGACCCCTTCGCTTCCCCCATGTCAATGAGCCTTCTCCGTCGCTGGCGGCCGCGGTCACCGAGCGCATCTGGCCGTGCGTGATGCTCCAGTGGGAATGGCTCGGCGGACTGCCCCCGGTTCGCCGCGCGGCGGTCATCGGCGCCGGGTCCTGGGGCACCAGCCTCGCCGTGTCCCTCGCGCGGGCGGGTCTCGAGGTCGACCTCGGATGCCGCACCCACGAGCAGGCGGCCGAGCTCGCGGCCACTCGTGAGAACGCGGCCTATCTGCCGGGCGTGGTGCTCCCGGACTCCCTGCGCGTGGGACGTGCGCTCGACCTCGAGCTCGGGGGCCACGATCTCGTGTGCCTCGCGGTGCCGGCCCGGTCGCTGCCCGCCGTGCTCGCCGCTCACGGCGAGCGGATACCCCACCGCGCGGGCGTCCTCGTGCTCTCGAAGGGGCTCGTGCCGCCGCTGGGAACATTGCCGTCGGCCTTCGCCGCCGAACGCGTCCGCGCCCGGGCCGTGGGCGTGCTCGGAGGCCCGGCCCACGCCGGGGAGGTGGTCGAGCACGGGGCCTCGATCGTGCTCGCCTCGCTTGACCCCGCCTTCACCCGTCAGCTCGCGGAGTCGCTCGGAGCGGCTGGGCTCGATGTGACCTGCACCTCCGATGTGACCGGGGTCGAGCTCGCCGGCTGCGCGAAGAACGCAGCGGCGCTCGCGGCTGCCGCGGCCTCGGCTGCCGGCCCCAACGTCGCCGGCGCCGCCGCCGGGAAGGTGTTCGGCGAGGTCAGCGCGCTGGCTCGCCTGCGCGGCGGCCGGCCCGAGACGTTCGCCGGTCTCGCGGGGGCGGGAGACCTGGTGGCGACGGTCGTCTCCGCGAGCTCGCGCAACCGGCGCGCCGGCGAGCTGCTCGCCCAGGGCGTGCCCGCCGCCGACATCGCACCCGCGCTCGGCCATGCGGCGGAGGCCGTCGACTCCGTGCCCCTGCTCGCGAGCGCGGCCCGCGACGGTGGTCTCGCGACGCCGGCTCTGGACTGCCTGGCCGCGCTCGTCGAGGGGCGGATCGACCCCGAGCAGTGGACGGCAACGGTGACCGCGCCGGCCGTGCGTCCGCGTTCGCGACCTGTCCGCGCAGCCTGAGCGAAGGTACGCTCCACAATGTGGGCGACAGCGACGGAACAAAGACCAAGGCCGAGCTCGACGCCCGCTTCACCGAGCTCTATCGGGCGCATCTGCGCGACGTCTACTCGTACTCGTATTACCGGGTGGGCAATCACCACGACGCCGAGG
>DATCEM010000113.1:0-4682 GCA_036510175.1 Solirubrobacteraceae bacterium
CACGAGCCGTTCGATGGCGAACCCGGCGACGCCCGCGGGGACGCCGAGGGCGCGCCGCTCGATCGCCGAGGGCACGACCGGCCGCACGCGCTCACTGCCCCCGGCAATGGTCACGCCGCACAGGCGCGCAAGCTCGTCGTAGAGCCCGGCGCGGGTCAGCGGGGCGTCGAGCAGCCGCCGCGCCACGCGCGCCGGAAGCCAGCTGCGGTCGAGAGCGAGGGGCTCGCCGTCGGCGAGGCGCAGGCGCTCGATGTGCACGAGCTGCGCCCGAGCGGGCAGCTCCAGCCGGCGCGCGATCTCGGCATCGGTGGTCTGCTCGCGCACGCGCACCACGCTCGTCTGCGTGGCTCCCTGCGCCTCGACCTGATGGAAGAGGCCTTCGAGGGTTCCCGGCGTGTGCTCGAACTCGAGCGTGCGGACCCTGGTGCCGCGCCCCCGTTCCCGCGCAAGCAGGCCATCATCGGCGAGCCGGCGCACCGCCTCGCGCACGGTCTGGCGCGAGACGCCATAGGCCCCGACGAGCTCCTGGTCGGTGGGAAACCGCTGATCGAAGTCGCCGGCGCCCAGGCGAGCCGTGAGATCGGCGAGCACCTGCGCCCACAGGGGCAGCGGGCTCGAGCGATCGACGGCGGGGTGCGCCTGGGGTGAATGGGGGTCGGCGGCGGCGGCCACGGTTATCAGCATAGCCGAATGTACGTACAATTGATGCCATGACCCTCACCGAGCGGTGATCACGCGAAGGCGCGCGGAAACCGCGACCCTGGCGGACCATGGCATTTCGCCTTCAGCTCGCCCGCGCCGCCAGCGCGCCGGGCTCTAGCTCAGGCCAAGAAGATCCACGACGAAGACGAGCGTCTCCCCGGGACCGATGACGCCGCCCGCCCCGCGCTGGCCGTAGGCGAGATCGGGCGGGATGGTGATCCGGCGGCGGCCGCCGATCTTCATCCCGGCGACGCCCTGATCCCAGCCGGAGATGACCTGGCCCTTGCCGAGGGCGAACTTGAAGGTGTTGCCGCGATCCCAGGAGGCGTCGAACTGCTTGCCGTTCTTCCACGCCACGCCGACGTAGTGGACCTCGACCATCTGGCCGCTGACCGCCTCTTCGCCGTCGCCGACGGTGATGTCCTCGATCTCCAGCTGATAGGACGGCGGCTGGTCGGAGGGAACGAGAACTTCGGGCTTTTCGTTCGCGGCCATCCGGATAGAGGCTATAGATCGCCGGTCGCGAGCGCGCCCTCGCGCGAAACCAACTCGGCGCACATGCGTAATCTTCAATTAGTGAATCGAAATTCAGGAGCCGATAAAATGTCATCTGAAGCGCTGGTATTCGACGCGATCCGCACTCCCCGCGGTAAGGGGAAGGTCAACGGATCCCTACACGCCACCAAGCCCGTCGATCTCGTCGTGGGACTGATGCACGAGATGCTCAGCCGGCATGGAGAGCTCGACCCCAGCCGGATCGACGACGTCGTCCTCGGCGTCGTCACCCCGATCGGCGATCAGGGCATGGACATCGCCAAGACCGCCGCGATCAAGGCCGGGCTGCCCGACACCGTCGCCGGCGTGCAGCTCAACCGCTTCTGCGCCTCCGGCCTCGAGGCCGTGAACATCGCCGCGCAGAAGGTCGCCTCGGGCTGGGAGGACCTCGTCCTCGCCGGCGGCGTGGAGTCGATGTCGCGCGTACCCATGGGCGCCGACGGCGGCGCGTGGGCGCTCGACCCGGAGACGAACTACGACACCTCGTTCGTCCCGCAGGGCGTGAGCGCCGACCTCATCGCCACCGTCGAGGGCTTCACCCGCGAGGACGTCGACGCCTACGCCACCCGCTCCCAGGAGCGCGCCGCCACCGCGCAGGCCGAAGGTCGGTTCGCAGGATCGGTGATCCCCGTCCTCGATATCAACGAGCACGTCGTCCTCGACAACGACGAGTTCATCCGCCCCGGCACGACGGTGGAGACCCTGGGCAAGCTCAAGCCGTCGTTCCAGGTGATGGGCGAGATGGGCGGCTTCGACGCCGTGGCGCTCCAGAAGTACCACTGGATCGAGCGGATCGAGCACGTCCACACCCCCGGCAACTCGTCGGGCATCGTCGACGGCGCCTCGCTGATGGCGATCGGTAACGAGCAGATCGGCACCGAGCTGGGGCTCACCCCGCGCGCGAGGATCCTCGCCACCGCCGTCTCGGGTGCCGATCCGACGATCATGCTCACTGGTCCCGCGCCCGCGAGCCGTAAGGCCCTGGCCAAGGCCGGCCTCACCGTCGAGGACCTCGACCTCGTCGAGATCAACGAGGCCTTCGCCGCCGTGGTGCTGCGCTTCGTCAAGGACATGGGCCTCGATCTCGACCGGGTCAACGTCAACGGCGGCGCCATCGCCATGGGCCATCCGCTCGGCGCGACCGGCGCGATGATCCTCGGAACCCTGATCGACGAGCTCGAGCGCCAGGACAAGCGCTACGGCCTCGCGACGCTCTGCGTCGGCGGCGGCATGGGCATCGCGACCGTCGTCGAGCGCGTCTAGCGCGCCCGGCCACCAAGGAGAACTAAAAGACATGACTGAGAACAGCACGATTCGCTGGGACCGGGACGACGACGGCGTGGTCATCCTCACGCTCGACGACCCGAGCCAGTCGGCGAACACGATGAACGCCGCCTACGCCGAGTCGATGGCGGCCACGGTGGAGCGCCTCGAGTCCGAGAAGGACGACATCACCGGCGTGATCATCACCTCGGCGAAGAAGTCCTTTTTCGCCGGCGGCGACCTGGGCGACCTGCGGGCGGTGAAACCCGACCAGTCCGAGGAGATCGCTCGCTTCATCCACGACGGCAAGGCGCTCCTGCGCCGCCTGGAGACGCTGGGCAAGCCGGTGGTTGCCGCGATCAACGGCTCGGCACTCGGCGGGGGCCTGGAGATCGCCCTGGCCACGCACCACCGCGTGGTTCTCGATGATCCGAAGGTCCAGCTCGGCTTCCCCGAGGTTCAGCTCGGCCTGCTCCCCGGCGCCGGCGGCGTCACCCGCTCGGTGCGGATGATCGGGATCGTCAACGCCCTCATGCAGCTCCTGCTCCAGGGCCAGCGGGTTCGCCCGCAGCAGGCCAAGGAGATGGGGATCGCCGACGAGCTCGTCGCCACGCGCGAGGATCTCATTGCGGCGGCCAAGGCGTGGATCGCCGCGAACCCGGAGGCCGCGCAGCCGTGGGACCGCGACGGCTACAAGATCCCCGGCGGCACCCCCAGCACCCCCGCGCTGGCCCAGAACCTGCCGGCCTTCCCGGCGAACCTGCGCAAGCAGATCAAGGGGGCGAACTACCCGGCGCCGCACCACATCATGGCGGCGGCAGTCGAGGGATCCCAGGTCGACTTCGACACCGCGAGCGAGATCGAGGGGCGCTACTTCGTCGACCTCGTCACCAGCCAGGTGGCGAAGAACATGATCCAGGCCTTCTTCTTCGACCTGAATCGGGTCAACGGCAGCCGCGGCCGCTCCGAGGATGTCGAGACCTTCGAGCCCCGCAAGGCGGTCGTGCTCGGTGCCGGGATGATGGGCGCGGGCATCGCCTACGTGGCCGCCAAGGCGGGCATCGACGTCGTGCTCAAGGACGTCTCGCTGGAGGCGGCCGAGCGCGGTAAGGGCTACTCCAAGACCCTGGTCAACAAGGCAGTCGAGCGCGGTCGCTCGACCCAGGAGCAGGCCGATGCACTACTGAGCCGGATCACCCCGACGCAGGACCCGGCCGACGCCGAAGGCGCCGACATGGTCATCGAGGCGGTGTTCGAGGACCCGGCGGTCAAGGCGGAGGTGTTCGCCGAGATCGAGCCCTACCTCGCCCCCGGCGCGCTCCTTGCGTCCAACACGAGCACGCTGCCCATCACCGGCCTGGCCGAGGGGGTCTCGCGCCCCGAGGACTTCATCGGGCTGCACTTCTTCAGCCCGGTGGACAAGATGCCGCTGCTCGAGATCATTCGCGGCGAGAAGACGACCGACGCCACCGTCTATCGCGCGCTCGACGTGGCCAAGCGGATCAAGAAGACGCCGATCGTCGTGGGCGACAGCCGCGGCTTCTTCACCAGCCGCGTCATCGGGACGTTCATCAACGAGGGGATCGCCATGCTCCTCGAGGGCATCCCCGCCGCGAGCATCGAGCAGGCTTCCTCGCAGGCCGGCTACCCCGCACCGGTCCTCCAGCTCTCGGATGAGCTCAACCTCAACCTGATGCGCAAGATCGCCGTCGCCGCCGAGAAGGCGGCCGAGGCCGAGGGCGCCGCGTTCACCCGACACCCGGCGCAGACGGTGATCGACCGCATGCTCGACGACTTCGGCCGCGGCGGCAAGCTCGCCGGGGCCGGGTTCTACGACTACGAGAACGGCAAGCGCACCCGGCTGTGGCCCGGCCTGAGAGAGGCGTTCCCACCCGTGGACGATCCGTCGAAGATCGAGCTCCCCGATCTCGAGGAGCGGATGCTCGTGATCGAGGCGCTCGAGACGGTCAAATGCCTCGACGAAGGAGTGATCGAGTCGATCGCCGACGCCAACATCGGCTCGATCATGGGCATCGGCTTCCCCGCCTGGAGCGGCGGGGTGCTCCAGTACATCAACGGCTACCAGGGCGGTCCCACCGGCTTCGTGTCACGGGCCCGCGAGCTCGCGGCGACCTACGGCGAGCGCTTCGAGCCCCCGGCTT
>DATCEM010000114.1:0-5562 GCA_036510175.1 Solirubrobacteraceae bacterium
CGGCCACAGCCATTGGACTCCGGCACCCATCTCCATCCCTCGAGCTCCTTGTCGTCGCCTGTGTAGGGTGGCGATCGTATCGAAGCGCGTGCGTGAGGCCGGCACCTCGGCGCGGCAGGAGTACAGTTGGGTGATGGCCGAAGATCCACCTGCCGAGCCGATCATGGACCGCGAACTGCGCCATCGCGAGGAGCGCCGCGCGGTCGAAGAAGCCGGGGGAGGCCAGTCCGAGGGCTTCGAGCTCGCCGAGCAGGATCTCATCGAGCATGCCTCTCACGGCGACGAGCACACGCCGTCCCGAATCATGCGCGACGCCGGGCCCGACGAGGAGTCAGCCGACTCGGTGCACGGCGAGGCTGACAGCGAGCACCTCAGCGACTGACGCAGCCGGGACCCCTGAGGAGGCGCCGTGGTTTTGTTCGGTGCCGGCCGGGTAATTCACCCCACGTGCTCGACAGACTACAGCCGTCATCGCGTCGCTCTGCCCGGTATCGCCGCCATGGCCCTGGGCGCCGCCCGCTCAGGGTTCGCGTCGTGCGGACGCTCACCGGTGCACGGCGAGCTCACCGCACTCCCTCGCCGACCGCTTCGCAGTGGGCCCTGATCGCCGGCCTGGTGCCGGCCTTGGGCTTGGTCGCGGCGCGGCGCAAGCTCCGCCTCCCGCCGCCGGTGACCCTCGCTCTGATCTCCGCCGCCCCGCTGGCGACGGCGGCGGCCACGCCACGGCGGGCGTGGCGTTACGCCGCCGTCGGCGCCATCTATATGTGGACATTTGCCGTGACGTGGACGCTGCCCTACGACCAACCCGAGAAGCTCCGCAAGCGCCTGCGGATCGACTATCCCATTCGCCTGGACAGCATTCTCGGGCTTGGCGCGCCGCCGACCCTGCGCCTCCAGCGCGCGCTGCGCGATCCGCCGCGGGTGACCGCTCTCGACCGTGCCGTGACCCTCACCTACGCGTCCTGGTTCCTCCCCCACATGGTGCTCGCCTGGCTGCTCTTCCGCCACGAGGAGTTCGTTCCGAGAGCGGCCGGCAGGCTGGCGGCGGCGTACCACCTGACGACGCCCTTCTACTACCTGATCCCGACCGCCCCGCCATGGTGGGCGTCAGAGGACGCTGGACGGATGAACGGCGAGGTCGAGCGCGTCCGCAGGCACGTGCTCCGCGACCTCGCGGGGAAGCCGCGGCAGACCAGGGAGGGGCCCACGGGGAACCCTTGGGCGTCGATGCCCTCAGACCACGTCGCCTCAGCGGCCATCACCGCCATGGGCCTGGCCGAGATCGGCCCGGTCTACGGCGCCGTCGGATGGACGTACGTCGCGCTGGCCAGTTTCTCCGTCGTCTACCTCGGCGAGCACTATCTCGTCGACGCCCTCGTCGGACTGGCGATCGCCGAAGCGATCAGGCGCGGCGAAGCCAGCGCCGCGCCCATCGTCCATCGGACGCTGCTCGCGCTCGACCGCCTGGCCGCGTAGCTCGCTATGGTGCCCGGCCGCAGCGCCGCTGCGGTCCAACATGAGCTCATTCCTCAGCACGGCGCCTCGGCCGCCGAAGCCTCGCAACCGGGGGATCAGTCACGTCATGGACTCGGGACTGCCCCTCTCTGTCGTCCACGGGGTCCTCGAGAGTGCTGCTGAGTACATCGACATCATGAAGCTCGGCTGGGGTACGAGCCTGGTGACCAAGGGCCTCGACGAGAAGCTGGCGCTCTACCGCGCGCATTCGATCCCCGTGGTCTGCGGAGGCACCTTGTTCGAGGCCGCTTACGCACGGCACCTCGTCGATCAATACAAGCAGTGGCTGTCTCGGCACGGCATCACCCACGTCGAGATCGCCGACGGCGTCGTCGAGATGCCACGAGAGGTGAAGCTCGCGCTGATCGCGGACTTCTGCATCGACTTCACCGTGCTCTCAGAAGTCGGTTCGAAGGACTCCGATGCCCTCGTCGCGCCCTATCAGTGGGTGCAGTGGATCGCCGAAGAGCTCGAGGCCGGCGCCTGGAAGGTGATCGCCGAAGGGAGGGAGGACGGATCGGCCGGGCTCTTCCGCCCGAACGGCGAGATTCGCAGCGGCCTGGTTGACGAGATCGCGCACGATCTCGACGTCCACCGGGTGATCTTCGACGCGCCGTCCAAATCGGCCCAGTCGTGGTTCATCCGGCGCTTCGGCGCAGAGGTCAACCTGGGGAACGTCGCGCCCAGCGAGGTCATCGGGTTGGAGACGCTGCGGCTCGGCCTGCGCGCCGACACCCTCAAGGCGATCCTGCTCGGTTAGGCGTGGGCCGCGCCGCGAGGCGGCGGGCAGTAGGCCGAAGAGCCGCGGCGGCCCAAGAGCCGCGGCGCAACTTTCCCTCCCGCGCCGGGTTAGAGGCCAAGCAGCATTTCCAGCATGCGGAGATCAGACGGGAGACTTCAATGCGACGAGGCTTCATCATCGCCGGAGTGGTCGGCGCCAGCGTTCTCGGGGGCGGTTCCGCGGTCGCGGCCGTGCCGGCCGCGTGCACGAGCACCCAGGCCACCGTTCACGCCGACAGGGCGGCGATCGGGGCGGACACCACCGCGATCAAGGCCGATCGCCTTGCCCTGAAGACCGACCGCACGACGCTCGCCACCGACGAGAGCGCGGGCAACGCGACTGCCGTGGCCGCCGAGAAGGCGACCGTCAAGCTGGCGCGCAAGCAGCTGCGCACCGACGAGCGCTCGCGCCGGGCCGCCAGGCGCACGCTGCGTGAGGAGCGTCGAGCGCTCCGGCAGTGTGTCCGTGAAGCCCGGCACGCATGAGCTAACCCGCGGAGCCCGACGCGGACCGGTTGCCCGCCGCCAGCAGGTGATTCTCGAGCGCGCGGTTGAAGGCGCCGGCGGCGCGCTGGACGGCATGCCCCTCGCTCGCGACGATCGTGTGCTCACCGCCCGTCCTGCGGGCGACCGCGGCGGCCACGGCATCGAGCGCGGGCGCGTGGCCGCCCGAGATCACCAGCGTCGGGATCCCCGCGGCCGCGATCTGCTCCCATGGCACCTCGGCTGTCCACGGCGGTCGGCAGTGACGTAGGTACCGGGCAGCGTCGCGCAGGCGAGCGGGGCCGCCGTCGGCATCGGGCACTCGGACGCCGAGGAGCGCGCTGTACTCGGAGAGGAACCGAGCAGGGTCACGGGGCGCCTGCAGCCACCAGTCGGCGATTGAGGCAATCGCCTGGGCCACCTCGGGATCGTCCATTCCCGCGGTGACCGACGTCGGCTCGACGAGGGTCAGCGAGCGCACCCCGTAAGGCCGGCGCGTGGCGGCGAGGAGCGCGCCGATCGCTCCGTATGAATGGGCGACGATGTGCGCGGGCTCCGCGAGGAGACCGCAGATATCGTCGGCATCGCGCTCGAAGTCCTCCCCCTCGGTGGCGGGACTCGAGCCGAACCCGCGCCGCTGAAGGATCCGCAGCTCCCAGCGCTCGGCCAGCGGCTCCTGACGCGCCCACGTCGCCGGTCCGTCGAGGAGCGAGCCGTGAACGAGCAGGACGCTCTCGCCTGAACCCCAGGTGATGATCTCGAGTGGGGTCACAGAATGGGGATCGCGGGAGCGGCTACGCCGGGTAGCTGTCGCGGACCTGGGAGCGGCCTAGAGCGCACCTGCGGCCCGTGGAAGCGGGCACTTTCTACACTTCCCGACGGGAGACGTCAAGCGTGGCGACCCGGCGCCCAGCTCCCTCCAGGGCTCCGCGTCCAGCGGTCCCCGCCGAGAGCAAAACCTCAGAATGCCGATCAAGATCTCCGACTTTGATTTAATGGTTCTACCAAGACGGTCGGGCCCCGGCCAGACAAGAAGCTTCCGCGACGAGCGGCGCGCAACGTGCGGGATCGACGTGCCCGGCAGAGATCGCACGACCGACATCGTCAGCCAGCTACTGTGCCGCTCCGGCGGCATGACTGGACCACACCCGTCACCACCACCTAGGAGGGAAAAATGGCTCTAAAGCTTGGAGACACTGCGCCGGATTTCGAAGCCGAGACCACGGAAGGCAGGATCAATTTCCACGACTGGATCGGCGATTCATGGGCGGTGCTGTTCTCGCACCCCAAGGACTTCACCCCGGTATGCACGACCGAGCTCGGCTACATGGCGAGCATCAATCCGGAGTTCGAAGCCCGGAACGTCAAGGTCATCGGTCTCTCGGTGGACCCGCTCGACCGGCACTCGGAGTGGGCGAATGACATCGAGGAGACCCAGGGGACGGCCCCCAACTACCCGATCATCAGCGACGCCGACTTCAAGGTGTCGAAGCTCTACGGAATGCTGCCGGCCGAAGTCGAGGGCGACCCGACCACCCGCACCCCCGCCGATAACCAGACGGTACGTAACGTCTTCGTCATCGGCCCGGACAAGAAGATCAAGCTCATCCTCATCTACCCGATGACGACCGGCCGGAACTTCGACGAGGTCCTGCGGGTCATCGACTCACTCCAGCTCACCGCGAAGCACAAGGTGGCAACGCCGGCCCAGTGGCAGCAGGGCGATAACGTGATCATCGCCGGGTCGGTGTCCGATGACGCCGCCCGGGAGATCTATCCCGATGGCTGGGAGTCGCCGCGACCGTACATCCGGATCGTCCCGCAGCCCGCGGAGACGGTGCGCTCCTAAGCACCCCCGGGGCCGTCGACCTGGCCGGCGGCCCCCTCCCCATGCCCGTTGCAGGCGCCGTCATCGCTTGCCACGGGCATGGGGCAGCGTTACCGTGATGGTGTGATCGGAACGATCATCATCATCGCCATCGTCCTCGTGGTCATCGCCGGGTTCTGGTTGACCCGCGGCGCCGGCGGCCCGGGGCCCTTGGACGCAGAGGCACGTCGGGTCGACACCGAGGCGCGGGTGAGTCCCATGGGCGAACCGATGTCCTTCGACGACGAGTTCAAGCCCCCGCGCGACTAGGGGTCTTCGGTTTCACCGCCCGTCGCCCGAGCGGGGCTCCATATTCGCGCGCTCGAGGCGGCGGACCTCCCGGCGACGGCGGCCGTCGCCGCGGCGGCGTTCGATGTCGACCTCGATGAGCCGGAGGTGGGCGGTCGCTGGCGGGCGCGCGTCGCGCCGCACACGCTCGAGCTCGAGCTTGCGCTCAGCGAGGGGGCACAGCTCCTGCGCCTCGCCGATCGCGGGTATGCCGTGGCCGCGCCCGAGGGCGTATGGCTCCTGGTGGCCTACGACGAGGCCGCCGCGGCGGCCCTGCTGTGGTCCGCCCTTGCCCTCGTCGGCGAGACGGAGCGGGCCGCGGTCCGGTGGATAACCGCCGACCAGCAGTGGGCGATCGACGTCGCCCTCCGTGCCGGTCTGAGGCTCGTCCCCAATCGAGCGCTGTGCGTCCGTGGCCGACCCGGGCCGCTGTCTCCCTTCCTGCCGAGCGGCCCGTTCGCCTAGTGCGCGCGGCGCGGCCTCCCGACCGGAAACGATCGGGAGGCCGTGCGGCCGCGCATGCCCCTGTCTAGACCCCGAGCGCCTCGGAGGCGAGCCGGGCGCCTTCGACGCGGTTTGCGATCTTCTGCATCGCTATGTCGCGGGCGAAGTCCGGTGAGCCGTGTGCG
>DATCEM010000115.1:0-5168 GCA_036510175.1 Solirubrobacteraceae bacterium
GCGCAAGCTCGGCGTCGAGCCGGCCACGGTGCGCGCCGCGCTCGGTCCCGCGCTCGAGAAGCTGCCCAAGCTGTCCGGGGGGGCGGGGTCCGGTTCCGCGCCGGAGCCGGCCGGCGGCTCAAGCGAGCTGGCGCAAATCCTGCGCACCGCCGAGACCGAGATGCGCGACCTGCACGACGAGTACGTCTCCACCGAGCACCTGCTGCTCGCCCTGGCCGGATCAAGCCCGCCCACCCGCGCCGGCGACGCGCTGCGCGCCAACGGCGCGGGCCGCGAGGACCTGCTCAAGGCGATCGCCGAGGTTCGCGGGCCGCACCGGGTCACCGACCAGAACCCCGAGGAGAAGTTCCAGGCGCTCGAGCGCTTCGGGCGCGACCTGACCGAGGCCGCGGCTCAGGGCAAGCTCGATCCCGTGATCGGCCGCGACGACGAGATCCGGCGCGTGATCCAGGTGCTCTCGCGACGGACCAAGAACAATCCCGTCCTCATCGGCGAGCCCGGCGTGGGCAAGACGGCGATCGCCGAGGGGCTCGCACAGCGGGTGGTCGACGGCGACGTGCCCAGCGGCCTTCAGGACCGCCGGGTGGTCTCGCTCGACATCGGCGCGCTGGTCGCCGGATCGAAGTACCGGGGTGAGTTCGAGGACCGCCTCAAGGCGGTGCTCAAGGAGATCGCCGAGGCCAAGGGCTCGGTCATCCTCTTCATCGATGAGCTGCACACCATCGTCGGCGCCGGAGCCGCCGAGGGCTCGGTCGATGCCGCCAATCTGCTCAAGCCGATGCTCGCCCGGGGCGAGTTGCGGGCGATCGGCGCGACCACGCTCGACGAGTACCGCAAGCACATCGAGAAGGACGCCGCGCTCGAGCGCCGCTTCCAGCCCGTGTTCGTCGGCGAGCCCTCGGTCGAGGACACGATCGCCATCCTCCGCGGGCTCAAGGAGCGCTATCAGGTTCACCACGGGGTCCGGATCCAGGACTCAGCGCTCGTCGCCGCGGCGACGCTCAGCCACCGCTACATCGCCGACCGCTTCCTCCCCGACAAGGCCATCGACCTGATCGACGAGGCGGCGGCCAAGATCCGCACCGAGATCGATTCCAAGCCCACCGAGATCGACGAGGTCGACCGCCACATCATGCAGCTCGAGATCGAGCTCGAGTCCCTCGGGGACGACAATGATGCGGGCACCATCGCGCGGCGCGAGCAGCTCGAACGCTCGCTCGCCGAGGAGAAGGAGAGCGCCGCGGCGATGAACGCCGAGTGGCAGCGTGAGAAGGAGACGATCGGCGCCGCCGCCGACCTGGCCGAGCGGCTCGACCAGGCGAAGATCGAGCTCGAGCGCGCCCAGCGCGACGCCGACCTCGGGCGCGCCGCCGAGCTCCAGTACGGCACCATCCCCGAGCTCGAGAAGGAGCTCGCGGTCGCCGAGGCGGCTGAGCACGACAGCGTCGCGCCGCGCTTCCTCAAGGACCACGTCGACGCCGAGGACATCGCCGAGATCGTCGGCAAGTGGACGGGGATTCCCGTCTCGCGTCTGCTCGAGGGCGAGATCGCCAAGCTCGTCCACATGGAGGACCGCCTCCATCAGCGCGTCGTCGGTCAGGACGAGGCCGTCGAGGCGGTGTCCAGCGCGCTCAGGCGCTCGCGCGCGGGCCTCCAGGATCCCGATCGCCCGATCGGCACCTTCCTCTTCCTCGGCCCCACCGGGGTGGGCAAGACCGAGCTCGCGCGGGCCCTCGCCGAGTTCATGTTCGACTCTCAGGACGCGATGGTGCGCATCGACATGTCGGAGTACATGGAGAAGCACGCCGTCTCCCGGCTCGTCGGCGCCCCGCCCGGCTACGTCGGCTACGAGGAGGGGGGCCAGCTCACCGAAGCCGTCCGCCGCCGCCCGTACTCGGTCGTCCTCCTCGACGAGATCGAGAAGGCCCACCCGGATGTCTTCAACACCCTGCTCCAGGTCATGGACGACGGCCGCCTGACCGACGGTCAGGGTCGGACCGTGTCGTTCAAGAACACCGTCCTCATCATGACCTCGAACTTGGGCGGGCGCGATGGCAATCCCCGGGAGGCCGTCGAGGCGAGCTTCAAGCCGGAGTTCATCAACCGCCTCGACGACATCGTCGAGTTCGATCCCCTAACTCGCGACCAGATCACGAGAATCGTCGACCTCCAGGTCGAGATCCTCATAGCCCGAGTCCGCGACCGCGGAATCCACGTCGAGCTCACCAACGACGCCCGCCTCCTCCTCGGAGACCTCGGCTACGACCCCACCTACGGAGCCCGCCCCCTAAAGCGAATCATCCAAAAGCGCCTAGTAGACCGCCTAGCCCTAGCCATCCTCGAAGGAAAGTTCCAAGCCGGAGACACGGTCAAAGTAGAGGCAGAAGAGGGGGACCTGCACCTAGAGCGAGCGACGCTCACGCCCGAGCCCACACCAAAGCTTCCACCAGCAGAAGACACCCAGACGGCCGCGGGTGCCACCCACGCCTCGGACCCCCAGGGCTCCGAGGCCGCCGCGGGGGTCGACCCCGCGGCAATTGCGTAACCCATATCCCGGCACCCAAGCCGAAGCTCCACAGCCGTGCCGCGGGATCGACACCCCGCGGCGGGCCTCGGCGTCCCACCACCCGCCTAAGAGATCTTGTACGGGATGACAACCCGCGGCACGGACCCCGTTTTATAGCTCGCACTCTTGTCGAACTGCAGCGTCCACTTCCCCACCTTCGGCGTGAACGGGAAGAGCTTGAGCGGCGGAGTCGTGAGATGGCCGCACGCGCCACCGGCCGCTCCGAGGTCTCGATCGAGACGCGAGACGCCCTTCGGGCTCACGTAGTGGAGATAGAGCGAGCGCCCGCGGCCCCATCCCAGGAGATGGAAGCGGACCTTCAGGCTCGCGAGGTTCCCGCTCGCCGGGGTGAAGCTCGCGCTCAGGTGGGTGACGAGGAACTGGGCGCTCGAGGAGTGCTTGCCCTCGCTCACGACGAGCTTGTAGGAGTCCTCGCCCGTAGAGCCCGTCTGGAGATGGCTGGGGACGCCGAAGGTCGCGGTGATGTCGCCGGTGGAGTTGGTCTTGCCCTTCCCGAAGGCCGAGCCGTTGAGGGTGGCCGTCCAGCGCGAGGTGGGATCGAACCCCGTTCCCCTGAGCGTCGCCTTCTCGGCGGTCTCGTAGCACGTGTGGCTGAGGCGGATCCTCGCGGCCGCGGCGGCGGGCGCGCTCGCGGGCACGGCCAGCGCCGCCGCAGCGGTTCCGCCGCCGGCCAGCACGAGCCCGGCGGCGATCAAGCGAGGGATGCGCGCGCGCCTGGTCAACTGACCCTCACCCGGATCCTCGCCGCCGGCCCCGCCGGGTGGGCCGAGTAGGTGCGGTTCGAGTCGACCTGGAGGGTCCACGAGCCACGTGAGGGGGTAAAGGGGAACACGCGCCGCGCTGAGGTTCTCAGATATCCGCACTGACCGCCCGTGCGGCCGAGCGCGATCGTGGTCCTGAGTCGCCTTTTCGGGCTGAGGTAATGGACGTAGAGCGGCAGCCGCGTGCCGTTCAGCGCGTAGGCCACCGGCTTGCCGGCCTCCAGGGCGAACCCCCAGACCTGGAACGGCGCGCGCAGCCTCGCCACCGTCCCCGTGCTCGCAAGGATGCGGGCGCCGGTCGTGCGGGTGACCGTGAACGTGCTGTGCGTGAGGTTCGTTCCGTCGGTGGCCGACAGGGTGTGGACGGCCTGGACGACATTCGCGCCGAGGCCGCCGGGGATGAGCGACGCCGTGAAGCCGCCGGTCGCGTCGGTCGTGCTCATCCCGAAGTCGATGCCGTCGACGGCGACCTCGTACCCCCGCGCGGCCGCGAAGCCACTGCCGGTGATGGCGACGCGCTGGCCCACGAGGTAGCACGCCTGGTTGGTGTGGAGCATCGGGGTCGCGCTCGCGAGCGCCGTCGTCACGGCCGCCGGGGCCAGGAGGATCGCCGTGGGGATGAGGATCTTGCGTACATGCACGATGGGTTCCTGCTCGAGCGTTAACCCGGATGTTGCCGGATCGGAGCGGCGCGCGGCGCACCGAGTCGGCCCCGGAAGGCGCGATGGGGTAAAAACGCCTCTAGTCGAGTGACCGCAAACAAGGAGGGTGCCCGTGCCGACCTACATCATGCTCTCGACGCTCACGCCCGAGGGTGTCCAGACGGTAAAGACCAATCCGTCACGGATCCGCGAGGTCAACCGCGAGATCGAGCAGCTCGGGGCCAAGGTGACCGCGCAGTGGGCGACGCTTGGGCGCTTCGACTTCATCAACGTCGTCGAGGCTCCGGACGATAGGACGATGTCGCGGGTATCGCTCGAGCTCGGCTCGCGCGGCACCGCCCGCTACGAGACGCTGATCGCGATTCCGGTGGACGAGTTCATCGGGACGCTGTGAGGGACGCTCGCTGGTGAGCGCTACCCGTCCCCCCCGGGTGATGGTCATCGGCGCGGGCGGCCGCGAGCACGCGCTAATCCACGCGCTCGCGCGCTCACCGCGCCGCCCTGAGCTCCTGTGCGCGCCGGGCAACGCCGGTATCGCCGCCGACGCCCGCGTGCTCGCCGTGGCGGCCGATGACGTCGAAGGGCTCGTCGTCGCGGGCACCGCCGAGCGGATCGATCTCGTGGTCGTCGGGCCCGAGGCCGCGCTCGTGGCCGGGGTGGCCGACGCAATGGCCGACGCCGGGATCGCGTGCTTCGGGCCGGTCGCCGCCGTGGCCCGGCTCGAGGGGTCGAAGGCCTTCTCCAAGGAGATCATGGCGGCGGCGAACGTGCCCACGGCGGCGTATCAGGTGGTCGAGGATGTGGACGCCGGCCTGCGCGCGGTGGAGCGCTATCCGGTGGTCATCAAGGCGGACGGATTGGCGGCGGGAAAGGGCGTGATCATGGCCGCCGACGAGGCGCAGGCCCGTGATGCGCTCGAGCAGCTTCTCGTCGAGCGCCGCTTCGGGACCGACCGCGTCATCGTCGAAGAGCATCTCGAGGGTGAGGAGCTCTCGCTCCTCGCGCTGTGTGACGGCGAGCGCGCCGTCGCCCTCGCCTCGGCCCAGGACTACAAGCGCATCTTCGACGGCGGCCGCGGACCGAACACCGGCGGGATGGGCTCGTATTCGCCCGTGCCCGAGATCGACGATGCCCAGGCCACGGAGATCTGCGCCGCCG
>DATCEM010000116.1:0-3250 GCA_036510175.1 Solirubrobacteraceae bacterium
GACTACGCCGCCGAGGTGGTGCTCCAGGCCCAGGCGCGCGCCGTCGCCGAGAACGGCAACGGCGACGCCATCGAGCGCATGCGCGTGGGGACGCTGACCTTCCTCACCGCCCTCAGCGACTATCCCGAGTACGCCCAGACGCTGCTCGTGGAGATCATCGGCGCGGGCCCGAATGCGGCGCAGCGGCGCGACGAGATCATGCAGCGCTTCGCCGACGCGCTGGTGGCGGAGAACGCGGCCGCGGCCGAGCGCGGTCTCATCGGGGCGTTCGCCTCGCCGCTCGACGCCTACGCGATCGTCGGCGCGGTCACCGAGCTCGCCTCGCGCCAGGTGCGCCTCGGGGAGCCGGCGAACGTGCTCGAGCTGGCGCCGGTGATCGACCGCCTGATCCTCGGTGTGCTCGCGCCCGCCGGCGCCCGGCGCGAGTGAGCCTCGCGGCGCTCGAGGCGGAGATCGTCGGCTGCCGGCGCTGCCCGCGGCTCGTCGCCTGGCGCGAGGAGGTCGCCCGGACCAAGCGCGCGGCACACGCCGATGAGGATTACTGGGGCCGCCCCGTTCCCAGCCTCGGCGATCCCGCCGCACGCGTGCTCGTGCTCGGGCTCGCGCCCGCCGCCCACGGCGGCAACCGGACCGGCCGGATCTTCACCGGCGACCGGTCCGGGGACTGGCTCTTCGCCGCGCTGTGGCGCGCCGGCCTCGCCAACCAGCCGCAGTCACGCGCGCGCGACGACGGACTGCGCCTCGAGGACTGCTGGGTGACCGCAGCGGTCCGCTGCGCGCCCCCGGACAATCGGCCGCTCCCGGCCGAGCGCGACACCTGCGCCCCCTATCTCCTGCGCGAGCTCGAGCTCCTGGACTCGGTACGCGTCGTGGTCTGCCTCGGAGGCTTCGCATGGGACGCCGCGCTGCGCGCGCGGGCCGCCCTCGGTGTCCCCACGCCTCGGCCCAAGCCCCGCTTCGGTCACGGCGCCGAGCTGGCGAGCGAGCGCTGGCCCCTGCTCGGTTGCTACCACCCCAGTCAGCAGAATACGTTCACGGGACGGCTCACGGAGACGATGATCGATCAGGTGATGGCGCGGGCGCGCGAGCTCGCGGGGCTTCCGAGGCGCGGATGAGCGCCGACCCCCGCCCCGAGCTCGCCGAGCTCGGCGTCGCCGACGCGCCCGGGCGCTGGGCCGAGCTCGGGTTCGCCGTGGCCGGCCGCGACGTCGATCTGGGCGGGATTCGCGTGCGCTTGGGGGAGCCGGGTGAGGGGATCGTGTCGTGGGGCCTGCGCGGCGTGCAGGCCGCCGAGATCGACGGGCTCCCGACGCTCGGCGCCGCGGGCGGGCCGGAAGCTCGCGCCACGCCTTCGCGCCAGCCTCATCCCAACGGCGCCCTCGGCATCGATCACCTCGTCGTCCTCACTCCCGACTTCGACCGCACGTCCGCCGCCTGCGCCGCCGCCGGGCTGCCGCTGCGCCGAATCCGCGACGCCGGCGGCTTCCGCCAGGGCTTCCGGCGGCTCGGTCCGGCGATCCTCGAGCTCGTGGAGGCGCGCGACGCGCCCGCGGGCCCGTCGCGGTTCTGGGGCCTCGTGGTCATCGTCGCCGACCTCGATGCCCTGGCCGACACGCTCGGTGAGCGGCTCGGCGCGATCCGCGACGCGGTGCAGCCGGGGCGGCGGATCGCCACCCTACGTGCATCGGCCGGTCTCGGCCCCGCCCTGGCCTTCATGGATCCGGAGTCGGCATAGTCACGCGCGAACCGGGATGGCTGGCGCGCGCGCCCTCGGGTGGCCTCGTCGTCGGCGCCATCGCCTCGGTGCAGTTCGGCTCCGCCATCGCGGCGACGCTGTTCGCCCGGGTGGGGCCGGGCGGTGCGGTGCTCCTGCGCTTGCTCTCGGCGAGCATCGTCCTGCTCGCCGTGTGGCGACCGCGGCTGGGGGGACGGACGCGGCGCGAGCTCCTGCTCGCGGTCTTGTTCGGACTCGTGCTGGCGGGGATGAACCTGACCTTCTACACCGCACTGCACCGGATTCCCCTGGGCATCGCCGTGAGCATCGAGTTCCTCGGCCCGCTCGCGGTGGCCATCGGGGGGTCGCGCCGGCGGATCGACCTCGTCTGGGCGGCGCTGGCGGCCGTCGGCATCCTCGCGCTCACCCACGGCGGGACCCATCACCTGAGCGGCGTCGGGATCGCCTTCGCGCTTGCCGCGGCGTGTCTCTGGGCCGCCTACATCCTCCTCAACGCGCGCGTCGGCCGCGCCTTCGAGGGCGGCACCGGTCTCGCGCTGTCGATGTGCGTAGCCGCCGTGGCCGCGTTCCCGGCCGGTGTGATCGAGGGCGGCGCGCACCTCCTGGAGCCTCGGTCGCTGGCGCTGGGCACGGCTGTGGGGATGCTCTCCTCGGCGATCCCCTACTCGTTCGAACTCGAGGCGCTGCGGCGCATCGCGGTGAACGTGTTCGGCGTGCTCATGAGCCTCGAGCCGGCGATGGCCGCGCTGGCGGGGTTGATTGTGTTGGGACAGGGACTGACCGTCCGGGCAATCGTCGGCATCGCGCTGGTCATGGCCGCCTCGGCCGGTGCGTCACTGAGGGCGCGGCAGGCCCCGGTAGCCGTCTAGAGCTCGATCACGTCCCATTCCGGCGGACGGACGTTATCGGGGTCGGTGCCGAGCATGAGGGCGAAGTCGAGGGCGATGCGCTGGACCACGACGGTGAGCGGGAAGACCGACAGCGGTTCGCCGAGCTCGGGCGCGGCGAACCGGTACACGCGGGCGCCGCGGGGCTCGATCGCGTCGGCAAGCTCGGCCACGCGCTCGCTGCCCGGCCCGCCACCGTCGAGGCAGACGAGCGCATCCTGCGGGCCGAGGCCCCACCCGGGTCCGTGGAGGAGCTGCTCGGCCGCCCACCCGGCGGTGAACAGGTGTGCCGCCTCGCGCACCTTGAGGGCGCCCTCGGCCGCCGTCCAGCCGTTGGGTCCGGCCCCGACGAAGTCCAGGCCGCGCTCGGGGCGCTCGACCGCGGGCGGGGGCACATCGAGCGCGGCCCGGACGGCCGCGGGCACGGCGTCGAGCTCGCCGAGCTCGGCTTCGGCGCCCAGGCTCACGGCGATCTGGGCGAGGCGGGCGAGCGCGCCGAGGTGGCTGGCGGTGAACGTGCCAGCGGTCTCGGGGGTCACCGTCTCGACGTCGACGCCGGGGGCGTCGATGCCGCCGATGGCCACCGTGGGAATTCCCTGCTCCCGCGCCCGCTCGAGCACCTGGCTCG
>DATCEM010000117.1:0-3162 GCA_036510175.1 Solirubrobacteraceae bacterium
GTATCGGTCAACGGCCCCATCGCCGGGGTGTTCTGCCCGTAGGTCGACGATGTGCCGTACTCGAAGGCCCAGAAGGTTGGTATCCCTCCGGGCTCGATCGTGCCGTTGAGCTGAGCGGACGTGCTCGAAACCGAGGTCGCGCTACCCGTCGTCGCCGGCGCCGCGGCGGCAATACCGGCTCCCGCACCGAGCAGCATCATCGCCGCACCACACCCGACAATCGCCGCGAACGTTCGAAACCGAATTGTGTTTCCCACCTGGATGCCTCCCTTGTTTGGAGCATTATCGGCACGAGACGGGATTTCCTTAGCGCCGTCGCGCTCAGTGCTCCATGAGGGACGGCAGCCCGGCCGCCAGCGTCTCGATCAAGCGCTCGAACGAGCGGTCGAGGTCGAGCGGCAGGGCGAAGCCGCCGCCGGCCTCGAGCGAGACGAACCCGTGCAGGGCGCTCCTGATCACGCGTACTGCGTGGAGCAGCTCGTCGTCTTCGAGGTCCCACGCTCGGAGGACGGCCGTGAGGACCCCCACCGCCGCCCGACCGGCCTCCTCGTACTCGGCATCTCCGGGCGGCGCGGCACGCTGGGTCGCCGCGTACGCGCCGGGATGCGCATGGGCGTAGTCGTGATAGGCATGCGCCGTGGCCGCGAGCGCTTCGGGCCCCGCCCGCCCCAGCGCGGCGGCCTGGAGCGACGCGGTGAGCTCGTGCAGGCCGCGCAGGGCGACGGCGCGCATCAGCCCATCGTGGCCTGAGACGTGGTGATAGAGAGAGGGGGCTCGAACCCCGAGCGAGTCGGCGACCCGATCGAGGGTGACGGCATGGAGGCCGTCGCCGTCGGCGATGGCGATCGCCGCATCGACCACCTGTCGAGCATCGAGGCCGCGTCGCGGCACGTCAGGCCGCCGCAGCGATCGCGCGGGCCATCGCCTCGCCCGGAGACTCGACGATCGGGCCGTGGCCCGGGGCCAGCCGAAACGGACCGAGCTCGTGGAGCGCGCGCGCGCTCGCCAGGGCGGTCGGCCGGTGCCAGGTGGCGAGGGCGGGGAGCGGGAAGCGGGGGTTCGCCTTGGCCGTGGTGGCGACGCCGCCGAGCGTCGAGTAGGCATCCCCGCACAGCAGCGTCCCGTCCCGGTGATCGAAGAAGGCGACGTGCCCGGGGGTGTGACCCGGCGCGGCGATGACCTCGAGCGAGCCGACACGATCGCCGGCCTCGAAGGTGCTCGTGGGAGTCGTCTTCGCTCCGGGGTAGCTGCCGCGGGGCTTGACGTCCGGCTCGCCGGGATCCAGCGAGCGATCCTTGACGAGCAGGCGGGCGTCCCGCGAGGAGATCAGGACCTCGACTCCCGGGAGGGCGTCGGCCAGCGCGTCGAGCGAGCCGATGTGGTCACCGTGGGCATGGGTCAGGGCGATCCTGACGATCGGCGCGCCGGCCCGGCGAGCCGCTTCGAGAATCGGCTTCACGCTGCGGGGAAGCATGGTGTCGAGGAGAGTGAGCCCGTCGTCCTCGCGGACGAGGTAGGCGTTGACGAAGCCAAAGCGGGAGATGCGGATCGCTGGGGTCATCGGCGTGCTCCTGAATTCGGTGCTAAGAGACTTAGGTAATTACCTAATTAGCATAGGCTAGCACACCCGTCCGCGTTAGCTTCCGTTCATCTTTCGCGCGCTACCGTATGGGCATGGCCGATCAAGAAGTCACTTCACGGGATCTCGTTCTCACCGACAGCGAGTGGAAGGAGCGGCTGACCCCCGAGCAGTACGAGGTCCTCCGCCGCCACGGCACCGAGCGTCCGTTCACGGGCGAGTACGTCGACATCAAGGACGACGGGACCTATCGCTGCGCCGGCTGCGGCGCCGAGCTCTTCAACTCCGACACCAAGTTCGACTCGGGCACCGGGTGGCCGAGCTTCTACGAGCCGGCGGTGGCTCAGAACGTCGAGCTCAAGACGGACCGGAGCCTGTTCATGAAGCGCACCGAAGTCCTGTGCCGCAAGTGCGGCGGTCATCTCGGTCACGTCTTCGACGACGGCCCCGCTCCGACCGGCCAGCGCTTCTGCATCAATTCCGCGGCGCTCGATCTCGATACCGCGTCTCCCGCCGCCGACTCCGAGCCCGACAGCGACTGACTTCGGGGGGTGGCTGCTTTTGACCACCGTATAGGTGGTCAAAAGCGTCCACCCCGCCACCCCGCCCCCGCCACCCCGCACCCCCGCACCCCGCCCGCGCGCCGCGCCCACGATGCGCGAGACTGCGCCGGTGAGCTTCTCGAGGTCGGCCGCGCCTGCCCGCCCGCTCGCGGGCTGGTGGACACGGGGCGGCGCCCTCGCCATCGACCTCCTGATCACCGGCGCGGTCGAGCTCGCCCTGCTCCTGATCGTCTGGCTGCTCAGCGGCAGCCCGCGGTGGACCGTCGGGCACGCCGAGAGCCTGGCCTTCGAGGTCGGGCTGCCGGTCGCCGTCATCTATGCCCCGCTGCTCCTCGCGCGCGCCGGTGAGCGCAACGGACAGACGATCGGTAAGCAGGCGATGGGGATCCGCGTCATCCGCGCGGACGGGCTGCCGCTGACCTTCGCCACCGCACTCGTACGAGAGGCGCTCGGCCGGCAGGTCCCGGCGCTCCTCACGAGCGGTCTCTACGTGCCGGTCGACTACCTATGGGCCCTCTGGGACCCACGCAGTCAGGCCCTCCACGACAAGGTGGGCCGCACCTTCGTCGTCGGCGCCACCGGCTCGGCGCCCACCGCGAGCGCGGCCGCGCCCGCCACCGCGCCCCCCGCCACCGCCACTAACGACGAGCCAAGCCCGCCCGAGCCCATCCGCGGCGATTGGCTGCCGCCCGTCGCGCCCGACTGAGCGGGCGCTCACTCGGTGGCCCGCCGGCGCTCGCGGACCTTCATGTAGACGAGGCCGACGACGAGAACGGCTCCCAGGGCGACGGCTCCGTAGAGCCCCACCTTGGAGATCACGTTCTCGGCCCCCTTGCCCCCGTAGTAGACAACTAACGAGACCGTCGTGGCCCAGGTCGCCCCACCCAGGGCGTTCCAGAAGAAGAAGCGAGGGAAGGGCATCTCGTCGATCCCGGCCATCCACGCCACCACGACCCGAGCGACCGAGACCCAGCGCCCGAAGAACACAGCTCTGGTCCCCCAGCGAGTGAAGAAGCGATC
>DATCEM010000118.1:0-7937 GCA_036510175.1 Solirubrobacteraceae bacterium
AGGTGCTGCCGGGGTTCATCGCGACCGAGGGCTTTCCCCAGACTGAGCTCGTCGGCCGGGCCGCGACGCGCTGGTTGGTCTCGCGTCCGGAGGTCGTCGCCGAGGCGATCCTCGACGCCGGGCCGGGGGGCAAAGCCGAGCGTTACGTTCCGCGTGGTTACTGGCTGGCGGCCGCGGCGCGGATCCTCCTCCCCGCGGGAGTCCGGCGGGCGACGGGGGGCGGCGGCCTGATGACGCCGACGACGCGGCCCTCCGAGGAGGGCGATTCGCCGGCTGCCGATGCCGGGTAGTGATCTCGGACGCGGTTCCGGGCGCCGGTCCGGATGAGTAAGCTACAGTCGCGTAACATTCTCGCTCGCCCGAGATCGACCTTGGAGTAGCCCCATGACCCCAGACGTCCGTCGCGTAGCTGTGCTCGGCGGCAGCCGGATCCCCTTCGCCCGCCAGGACGGGCCGTACGCGAGCGCGTCCAATCAGGACATGCTCACCACCGTCCTCGACGCGGTGGCGACGCGCTTCGGGCTCGAGGGCGAGACGCTGGGTGAGGTGGCCGCCGGCGCCGTGCTCAAGCACAGCCGCGACTTCAACCTGACCCGCGAGTCCGTGCTCGGTTCCCGGCTCGCCCCCGAGACTCCGGCCTACGACGTCCAGCAGGCGTGCGGGACCGGCCTCGAGGCGACGGTCCTCGTCGCCAACAAGATCGCCCTCGGGCAGATCGACGCCGGGATCGCCGGCGGGGTCGACACCACCTCCGACGCTCCGCTGGCGCTCAACGAGGACCTGCGGGAGATCCTCCTCGCCGTCAACCGGGCGAAGTCGGGCGTCGAGCGCGTGCGGATCCTGGCGAAGCTCCGGCCCCAGTACATCGTCCCCGAGATCCCCCGCAACGCCGAGCCGCGCACCGGCCTGTCGATGGGCGAGCACTGCGCGATCATGGCCACGGAGTGGGGGATCGGCCGCGAGGAGCAGGACGAGCTCGCCGCGCGCAGCCACCACGCTCTCGCCGCCGCCTATGACAGCGGCTTCGAGGGCGACCTCGTCACCCCGTACCTCGGGCTCGAGCGCGATCAGAATCTTCGGCCCGACTCCTCGGTCGAGAAGCTGGCGAAGCTGGCGCCCGTGTTCGGCGGCGAGGATGGGACGATGACCGCCGGCAACTCGACGCCCCTGTCCGACGGAGCCTCGGCCGTGCTCCTGGCCAGCGAGGAATGGGCCTCCGAGCACGACCTGCCGGTCCAGGCTTACATCAGCGCCGCTCAGACGGCCGCCGTCGACTACGTCCACAAGCGCGAGGGCCTGCTCATGGCGCCGGCCTACGCGATGCCCAAGATGCTCGCGCGGGCCGGGCTGACGCTTCAGGACTTCGACTTCTACGAGATCCACGAGGCGTTCGCGGCGCAGGTGCTGTGCACGCTCAAGGCGTGGGAAGACGAGTCGTTCTGCCGTGAGCGCCTCGGGCTCGAAGCGCCGCTCGGCGCGATCGACCGGGAGAAGATCAACGTCCGCGGCGGCTCGCTCGGCGCCGGCCACCCCTTCGGCGCCACCGGCGGGCGCATCGTCGTCAACCTGGCCAAGATCCTCGCCGAGCGCGGCTCAGGTCGCGGAGCGATCTCGGTGTGCGCGGCCGGGGGACTCGGCGTCGTCGCGATCATGGAAAGGTGAGGGCCAACGCTATGACCGACCTCTACTCACAGATCGTCAATAACCCTCTCGGGCGGATGGTGTCCAAGCAGGTGGGCCTCCCCACCCCGGTCGAGCTCGAGCGCTACACGCCGGGCCAGCCCGTCGTGCGCGGCCCGGTGCTCGTGGGCGGAGCCCCGGGCGGGCGCCTCGGCGAGCCGCTCGCGGCCGTGCTCGCGGACGCCGAGGCGAAGGTCGCCGACCCCGACCTCGCCGGCAGGGAAGGAGATGAGCAGACGTTCAAGGCGCTCGTCTTCGACGCGACGGGGATCACCGAGAGCGCGATGCTCCGCGAGGCGTGGGAGTTCTTCCATCCGACGATCCGGCGCATCCGTCCCTGCGGCCGGGTGATCGTCCTCGGCACGCCGCCGGCGGACTGCGCGACGCCGCGCGAGGCGACGGCCCAGCGGGCGCTCGAGGGGCTCATGCGCTCGATCGCCAAGGAGGTCAAGAAGGGCGCTACCGCCCAGCTCGTCTATGTCGCGCCGGGCGCCGAGGGCGAGATCGCCTCGAGCCTGCGCTTCTTCCTCTCCCCGAAGTCGGCGTACGTCTCGGGCCAGGTGGTGAGGATCGAGCCGAGCAAGCGGGAGATCACCGAGGTCTTCGACTGGGAGCAGCCGCTGGCGGGCAAGGTGGCGCTCGTGACCGGAGCGGCGCGCGGGATCGGCGCGGCGATCGCCGAGGTGCTCGCACGCGATGGTGCGCACGTCGTCGGACTCGACCTGCCCGCGCTGGGCGATGACCTCGGTGCGGTCACCCGCCGGATCGGCGGTTCGCCGCTGACCCTTGACATCACCGCCGCGGACGCCCCCGCGCGCATCGCCGACCACCTGGGGGAGGCGCACGGCGGAGTCGACGTCGTCGTCCACAACGCCGGGGTGACCCGCGACAAGACGCTCGGGCGCATGGTCGAGGACCAGTGGACGTCGGTCATCGACATCAACCTCTCCTCGCAGGAGCGGATCAACGACGAGCTCCTCGAACGGGGGACGATCCGGGAGAACGGGCGGATCGTCAGCGTCTCGTCGATGAACGGCATCGCGGGCAACGCGGGTCAGACGAACTACGCCACCTCGAAGGCCGGCGTGATCGGGCTGGTGCAGTCGATGGCGCCCGTGGCAGCCGAGAGCAAGCTGACGATCAACGCCGTCGCCCCCGGCTTCATCGAGACGAAGATGACGGCCGCCATGCCCATCGCCCTGCGCGAAGCGGGCCGGCGCATGAACAGCCTCTCCCAGGGCGGCCTCCCCGTCGACGTGGCCGAGACGATCGCCTGGTTCGCCTGTCCGGCCTCGACCGGCGTCAGCGGCAATGTCGTCCGCGTCTGCGGTCAGAGCCTGATCGGCGCATGACCGAGCGCGCGCTCTCGAGCCCCCCAGGGATGCTGCCCCTGTTCCTGCGCGCGGGAGCCGCGCTCGTCCCGGGCGCGTCGGCCCTGCCCTTCGTCGCCGGCGGGGGAAAGGAGATACCCGAGCTCGAGCTCGTGCTCGTGAACGTCGAGGTCGAGCGCGACCGCCTCGCCGCGTACGACCGCGTGTGCGGGTTCTCGCTACGTGACGAGCTCCCGTGCACCTTCATCCACGTCCTCGCGTTCCCCCTGCACCTCGCGCTGATGACCGACGGGAGCTTTCCCTTCCCCGCCGTGGGGCTCGTGCACATCGAGAACCGGATCACCCAGCACCGGCCGGTTCGCCTCGGCGAGCGGCTGTCGATCCGCGTGCGCGCCACCGGCCTGAAGCCCCATCCCCGGGGAAAGCAGTTCTCCCTGCTCTCCGAGGCCCGGGTCGGGCAGGAGCTGGTGTGGGAGGAGGAGTCGGTGAACCTGCGCCGGGGCCAGGGCTCCTCCGATTCGCCTGCGCCCAGGGAATCCGCATCCGCGTCAGCGGATTCCCCCACGACCGCCGAGTGGCGCCTCCCCGGCGATCTCGGTCGCCGCTACGCGGCCGTGTCCGGCGACCACAATCCCATCCACCTCCACGCGCTCACCGCGCGCCTGTTCGGCTTTCCCTCGGCGATCGCCCACGGCATGTGGACCAAGGCGCGCTCGCTGGCGGCGCTCGAGAACCGCCTCCCACCCGCGTACACGGTGCAGGTCGCCTTCAAGCGGCCGATCCTCCTTCCCGGCAAGGTGGCCTTCGGCGAGGTCGAGGTCGAGTTCGAGCGCAAGCAAGGGATCTCCTTCGGCGTGCGCGATGCCCGCAAGGACTCGACGCACCTGGTCGGGAGCGTGCGTCCGGCGAGCTGAGCTGAGCCCGGTGCCCGACGCGGGCGCCGGCGGTCGCCCGCCGGCGCCCGCGTTGACTTACCCGATCTTGTATTCGTAGTGGAGGGCCGCGATCTGATTAGCGTTCGGCGACAGCGCGGTGTCGAACACCACCTGCTGGGCGTCGTCGACGTAGAGCGTGCCCGAGACGACGCTGCCCGCCGATCCGGACGGCGTGATCGTGACGTTGACCGTCTTCGTCTGGCCCGGATCAATGGAGACCGTGCTGAAGGTCGCCGTCGGATCGACGGCGGTCTGCCATAGGTCGCCGGTGTCCGAGGTGATGGCCGGATCGAACTCCGGCGTGGTCGCGAGCATCGAGGTGTCGACGGCCTCGTTCGGCGCCGGGGCGGAGCCGAACGGGCCCACCTCGTCGGGCGCGATGTCCCACGCACCGGGGGTCAGCGGGTTGGCGCTGATCGATGCTGAGACCGACAGACCCTGGTTGGAACCGATGTCGGGATCACCCGCGGGGCTCGTCGAGTCGAACTGGATCGGCTCGGTCCCCGTCGTCTGGGCCAGGCCCGTCATCGAGGTCGAGTCCGCCGGAACCTCGTAGACGGGCACGGCCGGGTTGACGGCGGCGTTGTAGGGCACCGTCGTGTCCGGGTCGTCCAGCGGCGCGAGGTCGTATTGCGTGCTCGAGCTCAGCCGCGGGTCGACGAACACGGCCTCCGGCGAGGTTCCGTTGTTGGTCACGCTCACCGGCACGGTCACCGGCTTCCCCGCCGCGAGCGTGGTGCTCGCGGAGTCGGGCAAGCCGCTCGCCGACACCGACGGGGCGTTCTCATCCATATGGACGGTGAAGGGCTCCGACAGGGCCACGCCCGATACCTGTGGCGCGAAGGTGACGATCAGGGTCCAGGTACCGGCCGCGGGGGCGACCACGTGGAGCTGAGCGCCCAGGGTGTTGAGGGCCTCCGCGCCCGTCGAGGTGGTGACCAGCTCATTATTGGCGGAGAACGCCTCCGCCTGACCCGCCGGGTCGATGAGCCAGGCGTCGAACGGATTGTTCGGATTGTCGCCCAGCGTCACGGTGGCGTTCAGCGCCGGCTGCCCGGCGGGGATGTTGATCTTGTAGTAGTTGCTCTGGCCGATGAAGTACTCGCGTCCGTTGCCGCCCGTGAGGACTCCCGGGAACGACGTCGGACCGGTGGGAATGAGGCTGCGCAGGATCACGGGCACGGTCGTGGTCGAGCTCGAGCCCCCAGACCACTGACCGCCCGCGGCCCACCCGCCGCCCGAGGAGGACTGAAGGACGATGGACCCGGCGGCGTCACCGGGATTCGAGGGGGTCGAGACGTGCAGCGTCGCGTTGCCCGACGCGCCCGGCGCCAGGTGCAGCGACGACGGCGAGACCGTCCCGAAGCTCGTGTAGGAGGCCACGCTGGCCCCGAAGACGACGGGGCCGGTGGTGCCGCCGTCGGCCGAGTCGCGGCTATAGATGTACCCCCGCCACGTGCCGGGAGCCGGATCGGTGACCTGCACGTTCCCGTAGTTTCCGTCGCCCTGGGGCACCGAATAGGCGGCGAGCTTGCCCTGCGGATCGATCAGGGTCAGCCGCACCCTCGCGTTGAGGTCGGTGGCCGATGCGTTCTGGAAGGCGATCGCCGCGTTGAGCCGGTTCACCCCGGCCGGCACCTGGAAGGTGACGGGCTCGTAGTTGTCGTTGATCCCCTGCCAGTCGATGATGTGCGGGCTCGCCGTGTCGCTCAGGTCGACGGTCGCGGTCTTGATCGTCGTATAGGAACCGAGCGCCCGCGTCGACAGATGCACGGTCTGCGGCGTCGAGCCGTTGTTCTTCACGGTCTCCGAGAGGCTCTCGTTCGTGCCCTCGGCCGCCGTCGCGTCGAGCTGGCTCGGGCTCGTGAGCACCGTGCTCGCAGGGGCGGAGCCGCCCCCGCGGCCGTGGCCGTGGCCGCGGCCGTGGCCGTGACCATGGCCGCCCCCGGTGCTCGCGCCCCCGAAGGACTCGGCGGCGAGCACCGCCCTGTACGCGTCGACGAGACCGGCGCCCTGCTGATCGGCGGGCGCGCCGATGTCATCGGCCGTGCTCGTGAGGATCTGCTTGACCTGCGCGGGCGTCGGGCTCGCGCCGTGGTGGGCCTTGCGGTACGCCTGGATGACGAGGGCGGCCGTACCCGAAGTGAGCGGAGCGGACTCGCTCGTGCCGCCGGACTGGTAGAAGTTCGTCGGCTGGCCGGCGAGGTTGACGCACTCCGTGTAGATCGTGATGTTCTTCGAGCACGTGATCCAGTTGAGCTCGCCCGGCGCGACGAGGTCGATGGTCTGGCCGTCCTGCTCCTCGCCGCCGGAGCTGAACGAGCTGATGTCGTTGTCGAGCCAGCCGGTGACGCCGGGGAAGCGCGCGCCGCCGTAGCCGTCCTGGATATCGCTCCGATAGGTCGTGCTCGCCCCGGCAGCGATCACGTCAGGGTCGGTCGCCGGAGTCCCGATGGTGCTCGTCACGCCGGCGTCGCCGCTCGAGACGACAACGGTGGTGCCGGCGGCCACGGCCTGGTCGTTGGCCTCCTTGATCAGGTCGAGGTCGGCGCCATCGTCGGGGTAGTAGTTGTTACCGAGCGACTCGTTGAGCACGCTGACGTGGTCCACGGTCACGGCGTAGTCGATCGCCTGGAGGAAGGAGGAGTTGAGGCCTCCGCCGGTGCCGAAGATGTCGAGCCCGGCGAGGCTGGCGCCCGGGGCCACGCCTTCGATGCGGATGTAGCAGGGCCGGTTCAGGGGCAGATCGCTGTAGTGGCTGATGTTGTAGATCGTGGTGCCCTGGGCGGCGATCGAACCGGCGTCGATGTTCGCCTCGACGCCGCCGGTGGGGGCGCCCGTGCCCTGGCCGCTGAAGTCCTTGTAATCGAAGAAGACGTGCTGGCCGTTCGGGCGGATGTAGTCGGGGTCGTTGATGTCGATGCCGTCGGCGATGAACGCGACCTTGACGCCGGCGCCGGTGATCCCCAGCGAGTGAGCGGTCTGGGCCCCGGGGGCGTCGGAGTTGGCATGAATCGTCTCGAGCGCCTGCGGGTTGAGCTGAACCTTCCCCGCCGGGGCGCACACGCCGGGGCCCGGGGTCACGGGCGTCCCGGTCGCGTTCGAGCTCGAACTGGAGGGAGTGGGATCGGGAAGCGGGACGGTGGCGTCGGGCACGACCTGCGACACGGCCGCGTTCCCCTTCAGGGCGCTGACATCGGCGCTGGGCACGGTGGCCGACACCGCGTCGAGGACCGTGTAGCTGTGGACGCTGGTCGCGCCCGCCTGCGAGAGGGTCTGGAGCAGCGGGGCCTGGGCCTGCTGGAGCTGCGTCTTGCGCGAGCCCATGAGCGCCGGGGTCGCCGGCGTCGAGGTGGCCTGATTCTTGAGGACGATGATCACGCGACTGGTCGCGCTGGCGGCCATCGACTTGGCCGCCGTGGGGCTCAGTCCATCCTTGGGGGCTGCCGCGCTGCTCACGGCGACCACGACGAGACTGACCACGACCAGCAGCGACGCGGTCGCGCCGCCCATCCACATGAGCTTTCGTCCACGCACCTGCTGCCTCCTCATCCCGCCTGTTTTGAGCGCCTCACCCGGCCTGTGCCCGGACGACTTACCCAAGTCAGCGAGTACGTAATCGTTAACAGAAGATTTCGCCTATGCGAGCATTGCGCCCGCCCTCCTAAGGCTTGATCTCAGGTCGCGCGCGCCTGCGCCCGCGCCCGGGCGCGCTCCCGGGCGGGGGCGCTCGAGCGCGAGCTCGACGCTGCGGCCCGGGCCAACGCCGTACCGACGGCGAGCAGCGCCCAGGTGACGGGGTCCTCGAGGAAGTCGGCGTACAGGAGGGTGTGGAAGATGAGGGCGATGAAGGCGGCGGCGACGGCCACGCGCGCGGGCTGGGAGCGGGCGCCGCGCACGAGGGTGATGATGGCCACGATGACCAGCGCGAGGTAGGCGAGCTCGCCGATCAGGCCCTGCTCGGCGGCGATCGTCACCGGGATCGTGTGCG
>DATCEM010000119.1:0-4048 GCA_036510175.1 Solirubrobacteraceae bacterium
GTGCGACGGGTGAGATGGGATGCCGGGACGGCCCCGGTGGCGAGATACGGCGCGGCGGTGTCCGCCGGGCCCGGGCACCGGGTTCGAGCCGAGAGCGCCCCGGTTCCCGGCTGGTAGACCGCCCGCAGTCGTCCTTTGGCCAAGCCCAGGAGGAGTGTCCCAGCCCCGAGCGGAGCCGAGTCGCGGCAGCTCGTGGACCCCTGGTCGAGATCAGCCAGCACTGACCCGCCCTCCCAGTACACGCCTCCGGATGCAGCGACGTCACTCGGGCGCCTGCCCCGGCCGAGCCCGACGGCGGCGAGCAGGCTCCGGTACGGCGTGCGCGGCGGGGCGACCACGGCGATCGAAGCGGCGGCGTTGAGCGCACGGGGCTCGAGCGTCAGCGTGCCCGCGAGGCCGCAGGATCCCAATGGCGTGCAGCTCTCGAGATCGGAGTCGCCGCGGACCTCCTCGACGACGCTCCCCGACAGCTTGGCGCGGTACATCACCTCGACCTCGCGCAGGGCCGTGTGGCCGTGCTCACCGCTCTGGGTTCGCATCGGCCGGCCCGGACGCCCGAGCGCGATGGTCAGACTCGACTCGACGGTGCCGGCGAAGCCGTGCGAGGCGAAGCTGTGCGAGCCCGTGAGATTCACCGCGGTCCGGCCGGGCAGGATGGCCCCGACCGGGAGCGTGGGAGCGGGGATCTCGGGCATGACGTCGCCGTCGAGGGGCCCGGCACAGCGCGTGCCCAGGAGCGAGGGTTGGGCGTCGCCAAGCGCGAAGGTGACGCGGCCATGGGCGAGCGGAAGACCGAACGAGCTGCCGCTGCCGGCGGCATCGAGGCAGCTCGACCCGACGGCGGGCGGGGCGCCCAGCGGCGTGCTCGAGAGCTGGACGTGCGCGGTGGTGACGCCGCCGAAGGGAGTCTCCGGGGAGCCCAGGCTTCCCGGCACCAGTTCGAGCACCGTTTCGAGGCGACCGTGGGCGCGGAGGGCGAGGATCTCGAGGATCCCGGTTCGGGGAGGTTGCCACGACACCGTTCCGGCGTAGCCGCACAGCCCGCGGCTCGCGCAGCCGGTGGCGGCGTCACCGTGGAAGTCCACCGTGAGCTGCCCGGCGAAACGAACGGGAATAGTGCGCTGCGACACCGGCACTCCGTTACCCGAGGCAAGGAAGATCAGGGTGCTCGAGCTGCTCTGGGCGCCCGCCTGCACCGGCACGAGGAGCGAAGCTGCCAGGACCGCGACGAGACGCGTGAGGAAGCGGACGCAGCTCATGGCACAGGAAGGACCGGCGGCCCGAAGCGTTCGCGGGTGGTGCCGCCGCTCGCGTGCTCGAGGCGGAGCGAGAGGATGACCGACCCGGCGCGCGCGCCGCCGTAGTCGCCGCCGGTGAACGAGCCCCCACCCAGGAAGGCGATGGTCAGCCGCCGGTCGCCGAGCGCGCTCGCGGGTATCGTCGCCTGTGCGAGGGGCGAGCTCCCGAGCACGTCGGCCTCCGACGGGCCCGGACAGCGCGTGCGCAGCGGATCGCTCGTGCCCGCGCCGCCTTCAGCCTGCTCGTTCGGACCCAGGACCAAGGCGAACGCGTGCCGCCCGACGCTGTTCGACGCGCTGGATAACTGCGGCTGGGTCTGGCGATCGCTGCAGGTCGCGCCATCTTGCTCGGCGAGTGTCTCCGTCACCGTCTCCTCGATCGGGCTTGCCCCGAAGCTGCTGGAGAGGTCGAGCCGGCCTGCTCTGAGGTCCTCGAGCGCAGTCCGGGAGCCCTCGCGCCGCTTGACGGTGCGCGAGCCCCCGAAGCTGAGCACGCCGCCGGTGCTGAAGCTCTGATCCAGCGAGCCGGTTGTGCCGCAGGCGCCGAGGGGCTCGCAGAGCGGGGCGGCGAGGCCGGCGAACGTGGTCGAAAGCGCGCCGCGCAGGCCCTCGATGCGGTAGTCGACCTCGGCGTGCTCTTCGAGCGTGGTGAACCCCGGTGCCGGCGACGAGCTACCGGTGCTGACGGTGCCCGTCGAGGACCCGATGCCGCCGAGGCTGCCGGTGCCAAACAGCGCGCGCACGGTGGAGATCGCCGTGACCGTGAACGGGCCCGCGCCGAACGTCGTCTGACCGGAGAGGTCGTCGCCGTGGCGGCCGAGCCTGCGGGCGGGCAGCGCTAGGGCGGACAGGTCCGTGGCCGTCGGTCCCGCGCAGCGCCCGGCGGAAGGCAGCTGGTTCGAGTCGCCCGCTTCGAGGACGGCGCGCAGAACGCCGGCGTTCGTGCGCTTTACGCCGAGGATGAAGTCGGTGGGCACGAGATCGGCGCACGTGGTGTCCGCGGCGCCGCTCGCGGAAGCCTCGGTCACCCGCGCGACGGAGTTCGGGTCAACGAGCTCGATCGGCGGTGCCCCCGGCCCTCCCGAGTCCTCCCCGCTCGGCAGCATCTGGATCGAGCCGCTCACCCCGCACAGACCCTCGGCCGCACAGCCGCGGGCCTCGTCGCCTTGCCAGGCGATGGTCAGCGACCCCACGAGCTCGACGTTGACCAATGGCGTAGTGCGCGCCGGCGCCGGCGCCGACGCGGTGAGCATGGCAACGAGCGCCGTCAAGGCGCCTACCCCCATCGCCGTCCACCACCTCCTCACCTCACGCATCATGCCGGGTGCGGTGGCATTGTCAACCGGGGGTGGTGCTTTTCACACCGAGGGAGCTTGTGGCGGAGCACCGGGTGCTCGATGCTCCCGCCATGTCCGAATTTTCTGTAGCACCGGAGGATGTGATCGCGGCAGCGGGAAGGCTGAGCGCGATCAGCGCTGGGGTGGAGGAGTTGGGCGGCTACGTGCGTGGCTGCGCGGGTGCGGCGGCGGGGACGCCTGCCGAGGGAGCGGTGGAGGGGATGTTGGGACGCTTCTCTGCCGCACTGCCGCACTTCGGGCTCGCGGGAGAGCACCTGAGCGGTGCGGTCGCGAGCGCGGGCGCCGGGTATCTGCGCACCGACGGCGAGGTCGCGGACTCGTGCGATGGCGGGGAGAGCGGGGAATGAGCGGGGGCACCGACATCCTCATCGCCACGGGTGACCCGGGGCCGATCGAGGATGCCGGCGCGCGCTGCGCTCGCATGGCGGACGGCTTCGATGTCCATGCGGGCACCATTCAGTGCACGGCGGCGTCGCTCTACGGCGCGTGGAATGGGGTCGCGGCGTATCAGTATCAGGATCTCTCGAATCTCATCACCGCGCATTTCCGGGCGGCCGCGACGACGTCGCGGGCCGCAGCCGCGGCGCTCAAGAGCTACGGCGCCAAGCTCCGCCAGTGCCGCGAGGAGGGGTTGGTCGCCCTGAGCCAGGCCGAGCAGTGCCTCGTCGAGATCGCCGCGCAGACCAACCGGCTGAACGCCGCCGAAGAGGCGGTCCGTACCGCGGAGAGCAACCTGAGCTCCGCGCGATCGAGCGGAAGACTGGCACGCGGTCTGGGCAACGCCGTCGCGGCCCAGGACGCAGATGCTGCGGCGTCCTATTGGCAAGGTCAGCTGGACAGCGCAAGAGCAGAGGCGCAAGCCGCAAAGGGGGCGCTGGACAGTCTGCGCGCGCAGCTCAAGCAATACCGGGCGCGCGGTCACGCGGCGTGGCGTGACGCCCAGACTGCCGCCGATCAGGCGACGGGCAGCCTGGCAGCGCTCACCATCACCGCGCCCCCGATTCCTGGGATGGCAAACCTTCCCGTCGGCGGTAGACCGGTGCCGGTCTCCTCACCGGGACGGGATCGAAGCGCTACCGGGCGTGGGTCGGCGACCAGCGGGACGCGGACGCCCCCTGCACGCGAGCGGATGGCCGGCGGTCCGGCACGAACGTCGCCTCGCGGCTCACTCTCGGGCTTCGGGTCACCGCCACTCGTGGACCGGCTGGGTCCCATGCATAGCGGCGCGGCGGCGCCCGGCGGGTATGTCGACCGGCTGGGTCCCATGCATAGCGGCGCGGCGGCGCCCGGGGGGTATGTGGACCGGCTGGGTTCGGTGGGTAGCGGCGCGGCGGCTGCCGGCGGGTATGTCGACCGGCTGGGTCCCATGCATAGCGGCGCGGCGGCGCCCGG
>DATCEM010000120.1:0-3080 GCA_036510175.1 Solirubrobacteraceae bacterium
CGAGAACCTGACCGGGCTCGAGAACCTGACCATGGTCGGCCGCCTCTACGGCATGCGCCGGGCGCAGGCCAAGGCACGCGGGGTTGAGCTCCTCGACCGCTTCGAGCTCGACGAGGCGGCCAACCGGCCGGTCAAGACCTACTCCGGCGGCATGCGACGCCGCCTCGACCTTGCCGATGCCCTGGTCGCCAAGCCGCCCGTGCTCTTCCTCGACGAGCCCACCACGGGTCTCGATCCCCGGAGCCGGCTCAACCTGTGGGAGACGATCGAGCGACTCGTCGCCGACGGCACCACCGTCCTGCTGACCACGCAGTACCTGGACGAGGCCGACCGCCTGGCGGACACGATCGCGGTGATCGACCACGGCCAGGTGATCGCCGAGGGGACCTCCGACGAGCTCAAGGACCGCGTCGGCGGCGAGCGGCTCGAGGTCCGTCTCGAGGACGGCGCCGACCTCGAAGCCGCGGAGCGGGCTCTCGCGTCGATGTCCGACGAACCCCCTGTCGCCGAGGACGGCCTGGTCAAGCTCAGCGTCCACGAGCGCCGTGGCACGATCGTCGAAGCGGTGCGCCGCCTCACCGAAGCGGGGATCGGCGTCGACGACCTCGTGATCCGGCGACCAACCCTCGACGACGTCTTCCTCGCCCTCACCGGCCACGTCGCCGAGGAGGCACCCGAGGCCGAGGAGGAGGCCGCGGCATGAGACGGCTGATCACCGACACCCTCGTGATCGCGGAGCGAAACCTCGTCCGCCTGCCGCGAGCGCCCGACCTCCTGCTCGCCTTCACCGTTCAGCCGGTGATGTTCGTGTTGCTCTTCCGCTACGTCTTCGGTGGGGCGATCCGGACGCCCCCGGGGATTACCTACGCGAACTATCTCATTCCCGGCATCATCGTCCAGAACATCGCCTTCGGCGGCTTCGTCACCGCCCTCGGCCTCAACGAGGACGTCCACAAGGGCCTGATCGACCGCTTCCGCTCGCTGCCCATGGCCCGCCCCGCCGTGCTCGCCGGGCGGACGCTCTCCGACATCGTCACGAACCTCCTGTCGATGACCGTACTCACCGTCACCGGCCTGATCATCGGCTTCTCGTTCAGCCACACCAGTCCGCTCGAGGTGATCGCCGGCGTCGGACTTCTCGTCCTGTTCGGCTACGCCTTCTCCTGGGTCTTCGCTCTCGTCGGTCTGCTCGTCTCCTCCCCGGAGTCCGCGAACTCCTTCGGGTTCATCGCCATCTTCCCCCTCACCTTCATCTCCTCCGCCTTCGTGCCGCCCCAGTTCATGCCCTCCGCCCTCAGGGCCTTCGCCAACGTCAACCCGTTCACCATCATCGTCGACGCCATGCGTCACCTGTGGATCGGCGAGCCCGCGGGGAACTACGTCTGGGGAGCGGTCGTCTGGTCGATCGTCATCATCGCCGTGTTCGCACCGCTCGCCGTGCGGCGGTACCGGCGCGCCGCCGGCGCCTAGGGCTCTGAGCGCGCGCCGCCGAGGCCTCCCCACGCTTCACTCGTCGAGTTCGACAATGACCACCACCTTGGTCTCGTTGAAGAACAGGCGAATGCACTCGTAGCCGTACTCGATCGCGTCGGGCTGAGGCAGCCCGCCGCTCTCGAGCAACTCCCGCATCCGCCTCTCCGCATCTATTTTCTGCGCCAAAGGTGCCATGAGCGGAGGATGCCGCCGGGCGCTGCAACGAATCAAGACGCGTTGGTCACAACACTGGCACAGCGCTGTGCTAACTGAGGCTCATTCAAGCGAGCGCGCCGCCGCCTGCGCAAAAGCATCCGCGGCCGCCGACACGGGTCGATTGGCCGGCAGCGCCAGCGAAACCTCCCAGACGAGGGCACCGCCGCGCAATGGCACGAGGCCGAGGCCCCCCGTGTCGGCCACGAGTGATGCGGGCAGCAGCGCGACCCCCAGACCGTGACGGGCCAGGTCCACCACGCTCGCGCTGTCGCCGACCTCGAACACCACCGTCCGCTCCATCCCGGCCGCCGCGAACGCCCGATCGCTCGTCATCCGCGTTCCCCAGCCACTCGGATGATCGACGAACGGCTCGCCGGCGAGCTCGGACAGCCTGATCGAGCGCCGCTTGGCCAGCCGATGTCCCTCCGGGCAGATGAGCATCATCGGCTCGCTCGCCAGCGGCGTCAGCGCGATACCCGCAGGACGTCGCTCGGGCAGTGAGAGGAACGCAATATCGATGCCCCCGTCGCGGAGCTGGTGGGCCAGCTCAGACGAGCCGCCGGGGACGTGGCGCAGCCTGATCTCAAGGAGCGGATGAGAGACACGGAACTCGGCCAGGTGGCCGACGATGTCGACGGGCCCGGCGCTCAGGGCCTGCATCGTCCCGATCGTCAGCGTGCCGCGGAGCCCGGCGCGGACGTCGGTCACCAGCTCGCGCGCGGACACCACCTCGGCGAGGATCCGGCGCGCCTGAGGCAGGAGCATCGTCCCCGCGTCGCTGAGGCGCACACGCTGCGTCGTGCGGTTGAACAGCTCGGTCTGGAGGTCGCGCTCGAGCGCGCGGATCGACGCCGAGACCGCCGACTGGACGATGTGGAGCCGCCCCGAGGCGCGAGTGAAGCTCCGCTCCTCCGCGACGGCGACGAAGTGCTCGAGCTGGCGCAAGTCCATTCATCTATATTATTGCTGAAGCTAAGCAATTTTTTGCGTTGGACATGCTGAAGCTCGCGCGCCAAGCTTGTCGTCATGTCCACCCTTCGTCACCGTCTACGCCTCACCCACGCGACGGGATTCTGGGTCGTCGCCGCCGCCTTCGTAGCGGTCATGGCGATCGCCGCGCTGCCGACGCCGCTCTACGTTCTCTACGAGCGGCGCGACCACTTCTCGGGCCTCGTGGTGACGGTGATCTTCGCCGTCTACGCCGTCGGCGTCATCGCCAGCCTGTTCCTCGCCGGACACGTATCGGACTGGCTGGGTCGTCGTCCCGTGCTCGTCCCGGCGGTGCTCCTCAGTGCTCTCAGCGCGGGGATCTTCATCGTCTGGCCGACGCTCGCGGGGCTGCTCCTCGCCCGCATCGTCTCGGGCCTCTCCGTCGGGGCGATGACCGCGAC
>DATCEM010000121.1:0-6044 GCA_036510175.1 Solirubrobacteraceae bacterium
CGACACCCCGCTCAACCATCAGGATCTCTCCCTCAAGCCGAGGCCTGCTACCGGGCGCTCCGGCGCTTACCCGGACCGGACTCCCACCGGCTGGCCTATCGCAGCTTCCAAGGCGCACCACCGCACGATCCTATGGATCGGAGACCTGAGCTGTCCCGCCCGCGGCGCGTGGCAACGGATTGCGTACGCTCCACCGACCATTCCAGCACCGGGAGGCACACCAATGATCGACATCCCATCGGAGGCTGACATCTCATGCTCGGCCGAGGAGATATTCGACCTCATCATCGACTTCCGCGGCCAGGATCGATGGCTCAAACGATCGTCCTCCTTTCGCGGCACCACGGACATCTCATCGGACCCGGTGACCCTGGGAACGACGTATCGCGAGCCCGGACCGTTCGGCGAGCGCCGGGGAACGGTCACGGAGTTCGAGCGCCCGACGAAGCTCACCTTCCACCAGCCGATGACGATGAGGCTGGGTCTCGGAACGATCGAGGTGACCATGCGCTACACGCTCGCCCCGGGAGCTCAGTCCACGCACGTCAGCCGTGAGGTCACGATCGGCATTCCCGGGTCGCTGAAGCTCTTCCAGCCCGTTCTCGTGCTCGCATTTCGGAGCGAGAGCGGGCGCACGCTGCGCGCCCTCAAGGCCTACGCCGATCGGCTGTCGTAGCCGGCCGGAACGGTGCACTAGTCTCGATAGATGACCGCGCGAGCCGACGACCCGCCGCCCGAGGCGGGAAAGCTGCCCACGGGCCGGATCGCGCGGACCGCCCGGGTCGGCGGGCTGGTGACCGGACAGAGCCTGCGGTGGGCGGGGATGCGGACGGCCAACCGGGTCCGCACCCCCGAGCGGGCCGCGGCCGCTCAGAGCGAGCGGACGGCGGCGCTCGTGCGCCAGCTCATCGACCAGCTCGGGCAGATGCGCGGCGCGGCGATGAAGGTGGGGCAGATGATCTCGATGGTCGAACTCGATGGGCTTCCCGAGGACGAGCGTGACGAGCTCCAGCAGAAGCTCGCCGCGCTCCGCGACGACGTCCCCCCGGTGCCCTTCGCCGAGCTCGAGAAGCTCATGCGCCAGGAGTTCGGCGGCCCGCTCACGCGGGTGTTCTCCGACTTCGACGAGCGTGCCTTCGCCGCCGCCTCGATCGGCCAGGTGCATCGCGCGAGGACGCGCGACGGCGACGACGTCGTGGTGAAGATCCAGTACCCCGGAGTGGCCGAGGCGGTCGAGACCGACCTGCGAAACGCGATGCTCCTGGTCCCCGTGCTCAGGCGGCTCGCGCCCGGCGTGGACGCGAAGGCGCTCCTCGCCGAGCTGCGCGAGCGCATCGCGGAGGAGCTCGACTACGAGCTCGAGGCCCAGAACCAGCGCCGGATCGGGCGGCTCATGCGGGGGCATCCGTTCGTGCGGGTGCCGCGCGTCGACATGGCTCTCTCGACGCGGCGGGTGCTGGTGTCGGAGTACGTCGAAGGGGAACGCTTCGAAGCCGTGCGCCGCACCGAGGAGGCGCAGCGCGATCGCTACGGCGAAATCGTGTTCCGCTTCTTCTTCGGGCTGCTCTACCGCGACAAGATCGCGCTCGGCGACCCGCATCCCGGTAACTACCTCCTGTGCCCCGACGGCAGGGTGTGCTTTCTCGACTTCGGCCTGCTGCGCGACGTCAGCGCCGCCCGCGTGGCCGCCGAGCGGGCGATTGCCCTCGCGGTTCGCGACAAGGACGCCCCGGCCCTGAAGCAGGCGCTGGTCCTCGCCGAATATCTGCCGGCCGATCGGGCGGACGCGGTGCAGGCCGACTGGGCACTGCGGCTGATGCGCATGGCGATGAAGTGGTACGCCGTGCCCGGTGAGCGCCGCTTCTCGCCCGAGGACCACCGCGGCCGCGGCCGCGAGCGTCCCGAGGGCGAGGAGCGCGCCGCGGCGAAGCTGCAGGTGAACCAGTTCACCATTCCGCCGGAAGCGATCCTGATCCGCCGGATGCACGGGATCGTCGCTGTCGTGCTCCAGCAGCTTCGGGCGGGCGCCGATTGGGGCGCGGTGGCCGCGGAGTACATGCACGGGGCGCCGCCCGCCACCCCACTCGGCGAAGCGGAAGCCGACTTCTTCGCGCGCCGCGGCCGGCGGCCCGCCGTCCCCCTGCAAGCCACCGGCTGACGCTCCATTGCGCCGCTCCTAGGGCGCTGTCAAACTCCCTCCCCAATGCAAGGTGGCACGGGGCCATACCGTCGCCGGGCGGGGGCTGCACCCGCGGGGACCGAGCACGATGCCTGATGCTCTGGACTCCCCCGTAGATCTACTCAGAGATCGTTACGAGCTGCTCGAGATCCTCGGCTCGGGCGGCGAGGCGCGGGTGGTGAAGGCCCTGGATCACCAGCACGGGCGCCACGTGGCCCTCAAGATGAGACCGGTCGGCCCCGACCGGGGCCGGGAGGATCTGCCTCGCGAAGCCCGGGTGCTCCTCGGTCTCACCCCCCATCCGTTGCTGCCGCTGGTGCGCGAGGACTTCTTCGAGGGCGACCAGTACATCGTCGCCATGGACTGGGTCGAGGGCACCGATCTCGCGCGATTGCTCAGGGACGAGGGCACACCCGGCCTCGCGCTGTCGAGCGTGCTCGCCTATCTCGCCGAGGCCGCCGAGGCCCTCACCTTCCTCCACACCCACGATCCGCCGATCATCCACGGCGACGTCAAGCCGGCCAATCTGATCCTCACGCGCGGCGGCCACGTGAAGCTCGTCGACTTCGGGCTCTCCTCGACGCTGGGGGCGGTGGGCGCGAGGACGGGCAGCGATGGATTCCGAGCCCCGGAGCTCAGAGGCGGCGGGACCCCTTCGCGCGCGAGCGACGTATACGCGCTCGCGGCGACCGCCTTCGTCCTGCTCACCGGGACGCCGCCGGCGGGCGAGCCCCCGACCTGGGAGGGACTCGCCGCCACCCAGGCCTCAGGGCTCGAGGCGGCGATCACGGCGGGCCTGGCGACCGATCCCGGGGGGCGCCCGGCCACGCCCGGCGAGCTCGTCGAGCGCCTCCGCGCGGGCTGGGTCTCCACCCTCCCGACGGGAGTGATGACCTTCTGCCTGTCGGACATCGAGGGGTCGACGCGGCTGTGGGAGAGCGAGCCCGGGGCGATGGCCGAGTCGCTCGTCCGCCACGACGAACTCATCGCCCGCGTGGTCGAGGCGCACGACGGCCGTTTCCTGAAGTCGATGGGCGAAGGGGACTCGACGACGTCGGTCTTCTCCTCGGCGACCCGGGCGGTGATCGCCGCGATCGCCGCGACGCGCGCCCTGGCCGAGGAGCCGTGGCCCGAGGGCGCCCCGATCCGCGCCCGCTTCGGGCTCCACACGGGCGAGGCACAGTGGCGCCGCGGCGCCTATTTCGGCACCACCGTGAACCTCGCCGCTCGGGTGCGGGGGGAGGCCGGCGGAGGCGAGATCCTCCTCTCGGAGACGACGGCGGAGCTCGCGCAGGAGAGCCTCCCCGCGGGGTACGCGATCGTCGATCTCGGGGCCCACCGGCTCAAGGGCATCGAGCGCCCGCAGCCGATCAAGGCGCTCACGGGTCCCGGCCTCGCGACCGCGCCTGCGGGCGCCGACTGCCCCTATCGCGGCCTGCTCGCTTTCGAGTCCCGCGATCGCCACCTGTTCTTCGGACGCGAGGAGATCGTCGACGACGTGCTCGCGCGCATCGACTCAGGCCGCCTCCTCGCGGTGGTCGGGGCGTCGGGCAGCGGCAAGTCCTCGCTCCTGCGAGCGGGCGTGCTCGCCGCGGTGGCGGCGGGCGAGCATTCCTCGGCGCGTTCCGCGCGGCTGATCACGCCGGGCCCGAAGCCGCCGCCCGCGCTCGACGACGACCCGAGCGAGCTTCTCGTCGTCGATCAGTTCGAGGAGATCTATACGCAGTGCCACGACGCCGAGCTCAGAGCGCGCTTCATCGACGCTCTCATGTCCCGGCAGGGGCCCGTGGTCATCGGCGTCCGGGCCGACTTCTATGGCGCGATGAGCGCGGTCGCCGAGCTCGCCGCTGCGGTCGCCGAGAACCAGGTGCTGCTCGGTCCGATGCGCGACGAAGACCTCCGCCGGGCCATTGCCGAGCCGGCGCGGCTCGCCGGACTGCGCCTCGAGCCCGGTCTCATCGACCTCGTGCTGCGCGACGTCGCCGGGGAGCCCGGTGCTCTGCCGCTGATGTCCCATGCCCTGCGCGAGACCTGGGAGCGTCGCGACGGGAGGACGCTCACCGTCGCGGCGTACCGCCAGAGCGGCGGCGTGAGCTCTGCCGTGGCGCAGAGCGCTGACGCCGTGGTCGACGGAACTCGGGAATCCGATCGGCCCCTGCTGCGCAACGTGTTCCTGCGCCTGACCGAGATCGGTGACGACGTCGAGGACACCCGACGCCGGGTGCGCATCGAGGAGCTCATTCCCTTGGGCGCCTCGGACGAGGTGGTGAGGACCCTGCTCGAGCGGCTCGCCGAGGCGCGCCTGGTGACTCTCGACGAGGGCACCGCCGAGGTGGCGCACGAGGTGCTCATCCGCCGCTGGCCCACCCTGCGCCGATGGCTCGAGGATGACCGAGAGGGGATCCGTCTGCATCGCCGGCTGAGCGATGCCACGGCCCTGTGGGAGGCAGCGGGTCGCGAGCCCGCCGACCTGTACCGCGGCACGCGGCTCGATGCCGCCGTCGAGTGGTGCCGAGCGAACGGCGCGCTGCTCAACCGCGCCGAGCGAGATTTCCTCAACGCCAGCCTCGACGAGTCCGCTCGGACCCAGGACCGCCAGCTCAAGGCCAATCGCCGGCTCCGTCGCGCCCTCACGGGCGCGGCGGTGCTCCTTATCGCCGCGCTCGCCCTCCTCGCCTTCGCCCTGACGAGCCGGCAGGACGCGGTCCGCGCCGAGGATTCGGCTCGATCGCAGGCGCTGGCCACCGAGGCGGAGACTCAGGTCTCGCGCGACCCGCAGCTCGCGCTGCTCCTGGCGCGGGCGGCGCTCGGCGATGCCGCGACCCCCCAGGCCGAGCTGGCGGCGTCGGAGGCCCTCGACGCCAACACCGCCCGATCTCAGCTCCCCGGCTTCGGGGCCCAGGGCTGCCTGACCGCTAACTTCCTCTTCCTCTTCGATCGCGGTCAGGTCGCGGCCGACAATACGTGCAACGGATACGTGGTCTTCGCCGACCTGGCGCACAAGCGCATCATCAGGAGCGTGCGGGTAGGCCCGGATTCGACCGACATGGTCCTCGGCCCGACGGGACGCTCGCTCATCCTCGCCACCGGCCGCAGCCTGGTCAGCCTGGACATCCGCTCGGGCCGTGTCCGGCGCATCTTCACCGCCCCCTTCCCCATCGACCAGGTGGCCAGCGGGCCGCACGGCGCGTTTCTCGCCATCGCCGACAACGACACGGTGGCGACCGTCAACCTCCGCCGAGGCCGCCTGCGCGTCATCGCTCGCGGCGACGCAAGCGTCAACATCGTCAACGGCATGATGCCCGCCTCCTCCCGTGTCGTGCTCATCGCCTCGACGGGACAGAGCGCAGGGCACGGAGATCTCTTCCCCGGGCTCACGGCGCTCGACGTGGTCAACGGGACGCGGCGCACGGTGACCCTGGCGCGGGCTCCGCAGCTCGCCGCGGTGAACTTCCTCAGGGTCTCGCCGGGCGGGCGGACGTGGTACATCACCGGGTCCGAGATCGACGCGAACAACGACAACGAGGTCGCGACGACGTGGGCCGTCGATGCCCGGACCCGGCGCGTGCGCTGGGTCGCCCTCGGACCCGTGGGGGCGATCGCCAGCCCGATTCAGACCTCGCCCGACGGTCGCCTCGTCGCCGTGGGGTACAGCTCGGGCGCCGCCGACGTGCTGAACGCCGCGACCGGCCGTCTCATCGTGCGAGACACGAGCAGCAGCAGCATTGCCGCCGGCGATCTGGCGATCCCCCCGAGCGACAGCGTGCTCGTGACCGTTTCGCTGGACGGCATCTTCAGGACCTGGGCCGTGCGGGGAAGTGAGCAGCTCCAGGTCCAGGCTCCCGCCGACCCCGCCGTCGATTTC
>DATCEM010000122.1:0-3880 GCA_036510175.1 Solirubrobacteraceae bacterium
CTGCGGCGACCGCCGCGAGCGCGGCACCGACCGTCGCCGTGAAGTCGTGGCCCGCCACCACGGCGAACGGCCACGGCAAGCCCGGGGCGACCGCCAAACCCGTGCCGACGGCGGCGACGGCGACGGCGACCGTGGTCGCCAAGCCGCCGACCCCCAAGTCGACCTCCACGTCGTCCGACCCCGGGTACTGAGCTTCTCGCGGACCCCCCTTCCAGGCCCCTTTCCTCATGCGAACGCTTCGCCTTCTCTTGCTCCTGGCGGTTCCCTGCGCCGCCTCCGCGCTGACGTCGTCGACGCCCGCGCGCGCCCAGGTCACCGAGTCCGAGCGCGCCGCAGCTCGGCAGCTCTTCAAGGAGGGCGACGAGCTCCAGCGCGCCGGCAAGTTCACCGAGGCGCTCGACAAGTTCCAGCGCGCGCAGCAGGTCTTCAGCGCGCCGACCAACGTCCTCCGCATCGCGGAGTGCGACGCGGCGCTCGGCCGTCTCGTCTCGTCGGCCGAGTCCTACCGCGCCCTCGTGCGCACGCCGCTGCCCGCCGGTTCGCCGCCCGCGTTCCAGGCGGCCGTCGATCAGGCCCGCGCCGAGCTCGCCCAGGTCGAGCCGAGGGTGCCGAAGCTCGTCGTGCAGGTCGAGCCTCCGGGCGTGCCCGGTCCACAGCTCCAGATCGACGGTCAGGCGGTGCCGGCCGCGCTCTTCGGGGAGCCCTTCCCGCTCGATCCGGGACCGCACAAGGTGCTCGTCTACGCGTCGGGATACGTGAGCGCCGAGCAGTCCGTGGTGCTGAAGGAGCGCGAGACGCGCTCGCTCCAGGTGCTCCTCAAGTCCATCTCCGGCGTGACGTATGCGCCGGGTTCGACCCCGGCTCCTCCGGTGGCGACGGAAACCCCGCCCCCCGCCGAGCTTCCCCAGGGGACGCCTCCGCCGCCGCCGGCGGCGATCATCGACGCCAACGCCCCCGGCGCGGTGCACAAGCGCGCCCGTATATCGCTCATCCTCGGGCTTCACCTCGGCCTCGAGCTTCCCGCAGGGCAGATACCCAACCCGCAGGGCACCGCCATCAATACGGCGGACGTGTCGGGCGGCGGCCTCGCCTACGCGCTCGACGCGGGGGTGCGCTTCGCCCGCTACGGTTACGTCGGGTTGACGCTGGAGCACGCGGGCCTGGGCGCGGGAAAGTCGCCGGGGAGCATCGAGTCGGGCGCGACGTCCGCCTCGTCCAACACGACGGCGCTCGGCGTCATGATCGGCATCATCGGCAACCCCGACAAGGTGAGCTTCTTCGGCGAGCTCGGGGCGCAGGCGCGCTGGTACTCGCTATCCTGGAAAGCGAACGACGGTAGCTCGCAGTCGGCCGCTTATTCGGGCGCCGAGCTGCTGCTGGGCATGGGCCTGTGGCTACCGGTGGGCAACACCTTCCGGCTGCTGCCGGAGGTCACCGGCGGCATCGGGTCGTTCAGCCCACCGAACACCGCATCGTCGAGCGACACGAACAGCCCCGGCCACGGATTCGTCATGCTGGGCATGGCGGGGTTGTTCGACATCGGCCTCTGAGCCCTCCGACATTCGCGTGCAACGAAATACAAGTCGCTGACAATTGTCTGGAGCAGCCTCCGCTATCTCATCAGCATGCATCTCGCGCTGTGCACGGCCTATTTCGCCGTGCTGCTGGTCCTGGCGATGTACGGCCTCCATCGTTCGCATCTGGTCCTGACCGTCCTTCGTCACCGGCGCGCGCTGAAAGCCCTGAAAGAAGGGGTCCCCGCCCTCGCCGCCGGCTCGGTCGGAGGTCGCGACGACCTCCCCTGGGTGACCATCCAGCTGCCGCTCTACAACGAGGCCACGGTCGCCGGCCGCTTGCTCGACCACGTCGCCGCCATCGAATGGCCGCGCAGCCGCCTGGAGATCCAGGTCCTCGACGACTCGACCGACGAGACGCGGGCCCTCGTTCGCGCCAAGGTGGAGAGCCTTCGCGACGGCGGCCTCGACGTCGTCTACATCCACCGCGTCGATCGCACCGGCTACAAGGCGGGCGCGCTCGACAACGGTCTGCAGGTCGCCAAGGGCGCGCTCGTCGCCATCTTCGACGCCGATTTTCTGCCGCAGCCCGACTTTCTCCGCGCCGTCGTCCCGCACTTCATCGCCGACCCGAAGGTGGGCATGGTGCAGGCGCGCTGGGGGCACCTCAATCGCGCGCACTCGATGCTGACCCGCACCCAGGCCCTGATGCTCGACGGCCACCACCTCGTCGAGAACCGGGCGCGGATGGCCGCGGGCTGGCTCTTCAATTTCAGCGGCACCGGCGGCATGTGGCGCAAGGAGGCCATCGCGAGCGCGGGCGGCTGGCAGCACGACACGCTGACGGAGGACCTCGACCTCTCGTACCGCGCGCAGCTCGCGGGCTGGCGCTTCGTATACCGCGAGAACATCGTGACGCCGGCGGAGCTGCCGGAGGACATCAGCGCCTTCCGCGCGCAGCAGTTCCGCTGGGCCAAGGGGACCGTGCAGACGGCCCGCAAGCTCCTCGGGCGCATCCTCCGGTCGCAGCTCACTCCGATGCAGCGCGTGGAGGCGTGCTTCCACATGACGCCGCACTTCGCCTACCCGCTGATGGTGCTCCTCAGCGTGCTGCTTCTGCCGGCGCTCGTCTTCATGCCGGCGACCGACACCAAGGCCATGCTGCTCATCGATCTGCCGCTCGTCATCGGCACGACCGGATCGCTCGCGGCCTTCTACGCGATGGCCGAGGCCGCGCAGGGCGGACGTCGCCTCGACGCGCTCAAGCAGCTCCCGGTGCTCCTCGCGCTCGGGGCGGGGCTCGCGCCTCACCTGACGAAGGCGGTGTGGGAGGGGCTTCACTCGATGGCCGGCGAGTTCGTGCGAACCCCGAAGAAGGGGACGACGGAGGGCCGCTACCGTGCCGCCGCCGACCTGCCGATGATCGAGATCGCGCTCGGCCTCATCTCGGCAGCGAGCACCGTGGCCGCGATCGAGACGGGGCACTGGTTCGCCGCGCCGTTCGCGATGCTCTTCACGTTCGGCTACGGCTACGTGGCCTTCTTCGTCGCGTTCGAGCAGCTCGGGCGGCGCAAGGCGCAGCTGGCGCGCGAGGCCGCGGCGTCCCTGCCTCCGCCGGCCCCCGCGTCGGGTGTCACGGCCAGCTCGACCGCCGCCTCCGAGGGCCCGGGCCTGCAGGGCGAGCTCGCCGCGTGACCCTTGTAGCCATGGGCTAAAATCGCGTTTAGACTCTTCCTTCGGCCCGTACCGGGGGGAGAGTCGGCGCTCATGACCAAGGCGGAGATCGTCCAGGCGCTCTACAGCAAGGTCGGCGGTTTCTCCCGAAAAGAGTCGGCAGAGCTCGTCGATCTCGTCTTCGAGATGATGAAGGAGACGCTCGGTCGGGGCGAGAAGATCAAGGTGAGCGGTTTCGGCAACTTCGTGCTGCGCGACAAGCGCCAGCGTCCCGGCCGAAATCCCCAGACCGGTCAGCCCATCAAGATCAGCGAGCGCCGTGTCCTCACCTTCAAGGCCAGCCAGATCCTCAAGATTGCGCTCAACGAGCGCGCCGGCCACGTCGCCTCGGGCGGCAGCCCGCTGGCAGCCGCGAGCGGTGACTCGACGGCGACCAAGGACTGAGCCGCGCCGTCCATGTCGGAGCCTGAACCCTCCCGCGGGAGTCTGCCCCCGAAGCTCTACTTCCGCATCGGCGAGGTGGCCGAGCTCGTGGGCGTGGAGCCGCACGTTCTCCGGTACTGGGAGCGCGAGTTTCGTAGCATCCGGCCGACGAAGAGCGCGAAGGGCCAGCGCGTCTACTCGCGGCGCGACGTCGAGAGCTTGATGCGCGTCCGCGAGCTGCTGTATCGCGAGGGCTTCACCATCGCCGG
>DATCEM010000123.1:0-3318 GCA_036510175.1 Solirubrobacteraceae bacterium
CGCGAGCAGCGCCTCGAGGTCGGCGGTGCAGCTTCCGCACCCGGTGCCCGCGCGCGTGGCCCGCCCGAGTCCCGCGAGGGTGGTCAAGCCCCCGCCACCGATCGCGTCGAGGAGCTGGCCGCGGGTGACCGAATTACAGGAACAGACGATCGCTGTCGGGGCATCATCGGGCGGCTGGTCCGATGCGCCGGTCGCTTCGAGCATCGCGGCGGGAACCCGTTCGCCGGTGCGCAGCAGCCCGGACAGCGTCTTGGCTTCCGCCACATCGCCGACGAGGGTGGCGCTCACCAGCCGCTCCCCGTCGAGGACCAGCTTGCGATAGCGCCGCCTGCGGGTGTCGGCGAAGAGGATCTCGTCATGGACGTCGTCGGTAGCCGTGGCGCCGCCGGCGAAGAGATCGACGCCCGCGACCTTGAGCGTGGTCGCCGGGGTGGCGCCGTGGAAGGCGGCGGGGTCGCCGACGACGACGGCGCCGGCCACCCGCGCCTGATCGGCGAGGGGCGCCCATAGCCCGTACACCGTCCCGCGATGCTCAGCGCACTCCCCCACCGCCCATACGCTCGGCGCGCTCGTCCGCATCTCGTCGTCGACGACGATCCCCCGCCGGCACTCGATCCCCGCGCTACGGGCAAGCGCCGTCTCGGGACGGACGCCGGCGGCGATGACGACGAGCGAAGCTTCGATCTCCTCGCCGTCGTCGAGGAGCACGTGATCGGCGGCGATCTCCGCCACCGAGCGCTCCAGCCGGGTACGCATGCCCAGCGTGAGCAGCGTGCGCTCGAGCATCGATCCCGCCCCGGGGTCGAGCTGCTGGGGCATGAGCCGCGCGGCCAGCTCGACCACCGTGACCTGCACCCCGCGGGCGAGCAGCCCTGCCGCCGCCTCGAGCCCGAGCAGGCCGCCGCCCACCACCACCGCATGGGCGCAGCCGCCGCGACATGCCCGGGCGAGCGCGTCGACGTCGCCCGGCGTGCGGAACACGCGAACGTGGGGAGCGTCGGCGCCGGGGATCGGCGGGACAAAGGGCCGCGATCCCGTAGCGAGCACGAGTGCGTCGAACACGTGATGCTCCCCCGCAGCGTCGAGCACGGAGCGTCCGTCGAGATCGAGCGCCGTCACCGGGCACCCGGACCTCAGCTCCACGCCGTGGGCCGTGAACCATGCCTCGGGGCGGAGCTCGAGGTCACCCATTCCGCAGCTCCGGGCGAGGAGCTTCGAGACGAGGATTCGGTTATAGGGGGCGCCGGCCTCCTCGCCGAGCATGGTCACCCGCAGCTCGCTCGGCCTGCGCCGCAGGAGCGCCTCCTCGACCACGGCGAGACCGGCCATCCCCGTCCCCACGATCACGAGCCGGCGACGCGACCGTGGCCTGCCTCGATCGGAGTTCCGCACGGGCACCGGGCCGGCGGCGACGGCGGGCGCGGGCTCGACGCGGATCGCCAGTGCCTTGAGCTCCGGCTGCCCGGAGACGGGGTCGGTGGCGCCGTGCGTGGAAACGTTCAGCGCACCGGCGCCGGTGGCGGCGTGCAGCGCCCCCCAGTGGAAGGGGGCGAAGGCCACGCCACGAGCGAGGTCGGGGACGAGCTGGACGCGCAGGCGGAGCTCGCCCCGCCGCGAGCTGACCAGCGCGAGCTCGCCGTCGCCGACCCCCGCGGCCCGCGCGTCATCGGGATGGAGCTCGAGCATCGGCTCGGGGATCGCCCTGCGCAGAGCGTTCGACTTCCCGGTTCGCGTCATCGTGTGCCACTGGTCGGCGATGCGACCGGTGGTGAGGATCAACGGGTATTCGCCATCCGCGCTCTCGGCGGGCGGCGCGTGCGGCGTGGCCACGAACCGAGCCCGCCCGTCGGGCGTCGACACTCGGCGATCGGCGTAGAGACGGGGACTGCCGCCCGGCCACTGGATCCCTCCCGCGCGCCGGAGGCGCTCGTGCGAGAGGCCGGTCATGTCGCACAGCCTCCCCTCGGTGCAGCGGACGAACTCGGCGAACACGCTCGCCTCGTCCTCCCAGGCGAACTGCTCGCCGTACCCGAGCGCCTGCGCGAGGCCGGTGAAGATCCGCCAGTCCGGGCGCGCGTCTCCGGGCGGCGCGAGGGCCCTGCGCACCAAGCCGACGCGACGCTCGGAGTTGGTCATCGCCCCCTCCTTCTCGGGCCACGCGGCGGCGGGAAGCACGGCATGGGCCAGGGCCGAGGTCTCGGTGGGATGGTGGGCATCCTGGACCACGACGAGCTCCGCGCGCTCGAGCGCGGCGCGCACGAGCGCGGCGTCGGGCATCGATACCGCCGGGTTCGTCGCGACGATCCACAGCGCCTTCACCTTCCCCTCGGCGGCGGCCTGGAAGAGCTCGACCGCGTTCAGGCCGGGGCGCTCGGATATGCCCGGCGCCGACGCCGGGATCCCCCAGTGCTCGGCCATCGCCTCGCGGTCGGCGGGCTCGCTCACCTGCCGGTAGCCGGGGAGGAGCTGTGCGAGTCCGCCGGCTTCGCGGCCACCCATCGCGTTGGGCTGGCCGGTCAGCGACAGGGGGCCGCAGCCCGGACGTCCGAGGTTGCCGGTGGCCAGACAGAGGTTGATCAGCGCCCGGTTCTTCAGCGTCCCCACCGTCGATTGGTTGGCCCCCATCGACCACATGGCGAGTGCGGTCTTCGCGGTGCCGAAGCGGCGCGCCGCTTCGACGATGAGCTCGGCACGAATCCCGCACGCCTCGGCGGCCCGTTCCGGCGACCATTCGCGCGCGGCGGCCATGGTTGCTTCGAACCCGGTGGTGTGGGCGGCGATGAAGTCCTCATCGAGCAGATCCTCGGCCTCGATCACTGCGAGCATCGAGGCGAGCAGGGCGAGGTCGCTTCCGGGGCGGACGGGCAGATGCAGGTCGGCGGCGCGCGCGGTCGGGGTGGGGCGCGGATCGACGCAGATCACGAACGCGCCCTCGCGCTGGCGGTCGCGAATCCGTGACCACAGGATCGGGTGACAGGCCGCCGTGTTCGACCCGAGGAGGAGTAGGCAGTCCGCCAGCTCGATGTCCGAATAGGCGCCAGGCGGCCCATCGGAGCCGAAGGCGCCGGTGTATCCGGCGACCGCCGAGGACATGCACAGGCGCGAGTTCGAATCGAGGTTGTTGGTCCCGAGGAATCCCCTCACGAGCTTGCCGATGACGTAGTAGTCCTCGGTCAGGAGCTGGCCCGAGATGTAGAACCCGAGCGCGTCGGGACCGTGCTCGGCGGCGATCGTCCCCAGCCGGCCGGCGAGCGTCCCGAGCGTCTGGTCCCAGCTCGCGGGAACAAGACGGGCGTCCCGGCTCTCCCGCACGAGCGG
>DATCEM010000124.1:0-4626 GCA_036510175.1 Solirubrobacteraceae bacterium
GCACGGGCCGGCCGAGCTCCTGCCGATCTCCTCCTCAGGGCACATCAGCCTGATTCCGTGGCTGCTCGACTGGCACTACGGGGAGCTGGACCCGGAGGTGCGCAAGTCGTTCGAGATTGCCCTCCACGCGGGAACGGCGGCCGCGCTGCTCATCACCCTCCGGGGCGAGGTCGGCGAGGCGATGCACGGGCTGGACGGGCGGCGACTCATGCTCATCGCGCTCTCGTTCGCGCCGCCGGCGGTCGTCGGCTTCACCCTCGAGCGCCCGATCGAGCGCCGGCTCGGCACGCCGGCGACGGTGGCCGCGGGCCTGCTCGTGGGATCGGCGGCGATGGCGTGGGCGGACCGATCGCCGCAGACCCGCAGCCACGAAGAGGCCGGGGCGTTGGATGCCCTCCTGCTCGGGGTGGCCCAATCCTGCGCCCTGTTCCCCGGCGTATCCCGTAACGGCGCCACGCTCGCCGCCGCGCGTCTGCGGGGCTTCACCCGTGAGGACGCGAACCGGCTCTCGCGTCACGTGGCCCTTCCCGTGATCGCCGGGGCCACCCTGCTCAAGGGGATTCGGCTACGGAGTCTGCCGCCGAGCGCCCGCGGTGCTTTCGCCGCCGGTGCGGCCGCCTCGTTTGCCTCAACGCTCGGCTCGACGTGGCTGATCCGCCAGGTCGAGCGCGACCGCTCGCTCGTGCCCTACGCCGCGTACCGAACGGCACTCGCGCTCGCGGTTCTCCTCCGTCTCGCACGGCGACGCTGAGGAGCGCCACGGCCGACCCGCAGGCGGCTGTCGCGCCGGTCCGGCCGATCCGCGACAATTAGGCTGGGAGAAGGGTCGGTGTAGTACAACGAATGGGCGACGACCATCCCGGGGAAAATAGAAGCAAGCAGATGACGACGACGCTCCTCGGCACCCGCCTGAACGGCCGTTACCGGCTCGATGCGCGCATCGCCTCGGGAGGAATGTCGACGGTCTACCGCGCGTTCGACGAGACGCTCGAGCGCCAGGTGGCGGTCAAGCTGATGAACCGCGAGGTGAGCGCGGACTCCGATCAGCTCGAGCGCTTCCGCCGAGAGGCCCGGGCCGTCGCCCAGCTCAACCATCCTCACGTGGTCAGCGTGATCGACGCGGGAGAGGACGAGGGCCGCCCGTACATCGTCTTCGAGTATGTCGAGGGCGAGACGCTCAAGGAGCGGATCCGCCGCAACGGGAGGCTGGCGATCTCCGAGTCCATCGCCTACGCGATCGAGATCGGGCGGGCGCTCGGGGCCGCTCACGCGCGCCACATCGTCCATCGCGACGTCAAGCCCCAGAACGTCCTCATCGACGAGGAGGGCTCGGCCAAGGTGACCGACTTCGGTATCGCACGGACGCTCGAGGAGGATGGGCTAACGGCCGACGGGCGGGTGCTCGGGACCACCGACTACGTGGCTCCCGAGCAGGCGCTCGGGCGTCACGTCACCGGTCAGTCCGATCTCTACTCACTCGGCGTGGTCCTCTACGAGATGCTCACCGGCGAGGTCCCGTTCAAGGGCGAGAACCAGGTCGCGGTCGCGATGAAGCACGTTCGCGAGGCGCTACCAGACGTGCAGACCAAGCGGCCCGAGGTCTCAGCCGCGCTCGCCTCCGTGCTCGATCGCGCGACGGCCAAGCGCGTCGAGGATCGCTACGCCGACGATGCCGAGCTCATCGCCGATCTCGAGGACGTGCTCGGGATCGAGACCGCCCGCGCGGGCAGCGCCACCGGCGAGGTGACCGCGGTGCTCAAGACGCTGCCGAACAAGGCTCAGCGCCGCGTGCCCCTGCGTCTACGCCGCCCCGTGCTCACGGGGATGCTGGTGATCGTCGCCCTCGCCGTGATCGGGGGAGGTGTCGCCTGGCTCGCCACCCGCGCGCACCACGGGACGGGCCAGCTGGCGCAGAGCCCGCCGCCGACCGCGCCCCACCAGATCCAGCTCTGCGATACCTGCGCCCACGCCTTCAATCCCCTCGGAACGACGCCGCAGAACCCGAACGAGGCCGGCTACGCGATCGATAACGACCCCGTCGACGAGTGGAGCACCGTCGACTACTACGACCACGTCCTGCTCGAGGCGGGGGTGGGGATCTACGTCGACGCGGCCCCGGAGACGACGGTGCGCTATATCCGCATCCTCACGAGCACCCCGGGCTGGGACGCGCAGTTCTACGCCACCAACAGCACACCCTCCCCCACGGCGTGGCCGGGAAACTGGGTGCAGGTGGGGAGCCAGAACGACGTCACCAAGGACGACAACATCCAGCTCAGCGCGGGCGGCGTCCCCCACCGCTACTGGCTCGTCTGGATCACCAAGCTCCCGCCGGGCGGCGAGGATGTCGGACTTAAGCTCGCGCTCTACAAGTAGTCAGCGGCGGTATCCGCTCAGCTCCGCGTGACGGTCGATGGCGAGCGAGACGAGACGATCGAGGAGCTCGGGGTAGGAGATCCCGCTGGCCTCGAAGAGCCGGGCGAATACGCTCGTCTCGGTGAACCCCGGCATCGTGTTGAGCTCGTTGACGAGTACCGCCTCGCCATCGATGAAGAAGTCGACGCGGGCCAGGCCCGAGCAGCCGACGCGCACGAAGGTCTCCGCGGCGAGCTCGCGCACGCGCTCGCGCACGTGGGGGGGCAGGCGAGCGGGTACGATGAGCTCCATTCCCCCCGGCGAGTACTTCGCCTCGTAGTCGTACCACCCGGATTCTCCGGCGGCGAGCAGGACCTCGCCGGGTTCCGAAGCGATCGGGTCCGAGTTGCCGAGGACCGAGCACTCGACCTCGAGACCGCTGCAGGCCGCCTCGACGATGGCCAGCGGGTCATGCTCGAAGGCCCTCGCCAGCGCGGCCGGGAGCTCGTGCCCCTCCGCGACGCGGACGATGCCCACCGAGGAGCCGAGCCGCGCCGGCTTGACGAATACGGGAAGTCCGAGCGCCACGAGGCCGGCGAGGGTGGCATGGGGATGTGACCGGTACCGGTCCTCGGCCACGCCGCGGTAGTCGACCTGGGCGACGCCCGCGTGCGCCATCAGGTCCTTGAACATCACCTTGTCCATGCACAGCGCCGAGGCGAGGACGCCGGCCCCGACATAGGGCACGTCGAGGCATTCGAGGAGACCCTGGACGGTCCCGTCCTCGCCGAACGGGCCATGGAGCACGGGGAACACGACGTCGACGCCTTCGAAGCCCGAGCCCGGCTGGAGGGTGACCTCGCTTCCCCCGGCGCGCCAGACGCCGTCACGACCGATCTCGATCAGGGCGGCCTCGTGCCCGGCGCGCTCGAGGCCGGCGCGCACCGAGGCCGCCGAGGCCGCCGAGACCTCGTGCTCGGACGACCGGCCCCCGGCGAGCACGGCCACGCGCAGAGGCGTCATGGCGTGGTCGTGGTGGGGGTGGTGCTCGCGCCGGTGGTCGTCGTCTGGGTGGGCGCCGTGTACTTGCCGACGACGATAGCCACCGCGCTGCCCTTCTTCGCCTTGGTTCCGCCGCCCGGCTGCTGGGAGACAACCGTGTTGTCCTGCGCCTGAGTGGTCACGTTCGTCGTCGTCTGGGCGACGGTGAAGCCGGCGGCCTTGAGCGCCTTGTCGGCGGCGGTGGCCGTGTCTCCGGTTACCGTCGGAACCTTGACCATCGGGGGCGCCTGCGCGATCACCAGGTTGATCGTCGAGTTCGCCGGTGCCGTTCCCGTCCTGCTCTGACTGAGCACCGTGCCCGGCGTCTGGGTGCTCGACGGCTGCTTCGTCGTCGTGACACTGAGACCGAGCCCGGTGAGCGTGGCCTTGGCGGCCGATTCGGTCTCGCCGGTCACGTCGGGCACCTTCACCGGCGCGGGGCCGAGCGAGACGAACAGGGTCACGGCGTCGCCGACCGGGAGCGAGTTGCCCGCCGGGGGATCGGTGCCCGTGGCCCGGCCCATGGCGACCGAGGCCGAGTACCGTGACTGGACGCTCCCGACCTTGAGCCCTGCCTTGGTGATCGACTTCTCGGCCGCCGCCTTGGTCAGGCCGACGACCGTGGGAACCGGGGCGTTTCCGGGCCCGCTCGAGACGGCGAGCCGAACGATCGAGCCCTTGTCGGCCTTCTGCCCGGCGAGCGGATTCTGCGAGACGACAGTTCCCGACGCGGCCGTGTTGGGCTCGGGGACGACGCTGGGCGCAAGACCCGCGTTGTCGATCTTCGCGATGGCCACGCTCTGCTGATTATTGACGACCAGCGGCACCTGGACCTGCTTGGGCCGGGTCAGCAGATACGCGGCCGCGGCGCCGCCGATGAGCAGAGCGGCGAGGAGGACCCAGAGCCACGCCCGGCCTCCCGCGCCCGAGTTGCCCGACCGACCCGGATCGGTGGCGCCGGGCGGCGCCTCCTCGACACCCGGTGCTACGGCCAGCGCAGCGGGTGGAATCTCGGGTGGTGGCGTCGGGCGGGCAGGCGCAGGAGGTAAGACGCTGGGAGCACCGCCCACGGCGGCGAACGACGCCGTGCGCTCGCCACGCGTTCCCGAGATGATCGCCTCCTTGGCCTGCTCAAGCGCGGTGATGAACTGATCGTCGTCGGCGGGCCGGTGGACGGGGTCCTTGTTGAGGGCCCAAAGAACGATCTGCTCGAGCTCCGGGGGGACCTTC
>DATCEM010000125.1:0-6003 GCA_036510175.1 Solirubrobacteraceae bacterium
GCGCGATCATGCCGCAGTCGCGCGGGTCGATGGCGGCGGCGCGGATCCTCGCTCCCGAGCCGGGCGAGCGGGTGCTCGACCTGTGCGCGGCCCCCGGCGCCAAGACGACGCACCTCGCCGCGCTCATGGAGGGCTCCGGCGAGGTGGTCGCCGTCGAGCGTCACGCCGGCCGGGCCGAGTCGCTGCGCCACACGTGCGCGCGAATGCACGCCGACTCGGTGCGCGTCGAACAGTCCGACGGTGCCCTCGCACGCAGCGACGAGCCCTACGACCGCGTGCTCGTGGATCCGCCGTGCAGTGGCCTCGGGACGCTGCAGTCCCGGCCCGACATCCGCTGGCGCAGCTCGCTGCGGAGCATCGCCACCCTGGCGGCGATCCAGACGGAGATCCTCTCCGCGGGCGCCGCCGCCACGGCGCCCGGCGGTGTGCTCGTCTATTCCGTCTGCACGATCTCCAGGGCCGAAGGAGAGGGCGTTATCGGCCGTCTGCTCGACGAGCACCCCGAGTTCGCGGTCGAGCAACGCGTACAGCTGATGCCGCATGTGGACGGGACCGACGGCTTCTTCATCGCCCGCTTACGCCGGAGCTGAGCATTACTCTAGGACGCGAACCGTGAACGATGACTCAGTCTATCTCGGCCCCGAGTGCCCAGGATGCGGCGAGCCGTGGCTCCGACCCACCGCCGTGCCCGGTCGCTATCGCTGTCTCTACTGCCTGCAGCGCTACGAGCTCGTTTCGGTGTGCCCCAATTGCGGCGAACACTCTACGATCGTGCGCATGTCGAGCACCGCGATCGTCGCCTGCAACCACTGTCACGAAAGCATGCTCAAGGCGGTCTGAGGTGACCTCGACGAAGACCGACAACTCCGCCGTGCTCACGATGCTGGGCGAGCGGCGCTTCGCCCCGTCGATTCTCTCGGCCGACTTCGCCCGCCTGGGCTCGCAGGTGGCCGAGGTCATGGACGCCGGGGCGCGCGTGATCCACGTCGACGTGATGGACGGCCACTTCGTCCCTCCCATCACCATCGGGCCGCTGATCGTGAGCGCGATCGCCGATCAGGTGCATGACGCCGGCGGCATCCTCGACGTCCACCTGATGATCGAGCGTCCGGAGAACCAGGTGGCCGAGTTCGCCAAGGCGGGCGCCGACTCGATCACCATCCACCCCGAGGCGACCCCGCACCTGAACTACGCGCTCGGGGCGATCCACGACGGTGGCGCTGCCGCCGCCGCCGCGATCAATCCCGGCACGCCGCCGCTCGCGGTGTCCCAGGTCACCGATGAGCTCGACCTCGTGCTGTGCATGAGCGTCAATCCCGGCTGGGGCGGGCAGCCCTTCATCCCCTCCGCGCTCGCCAAGCTCTCAGAGCTCCGCGAGATGCTGCCCGATCGCGTGGCGCTCGAGGTCGACGGCGGGGTGAGCCTGAAGACGGCGTCGCAGTGCGCTGAGGCGGGAGCCAATCTTCTGGTGGCGGGGTCGGCGATCTTCAAGGCGCCGGATCCTGGGGAGATGTACTCGCAGCTCGTTGCGGAGGTTGCGGCGCTCTGAGGGCTGGGGCGCGGCTCGTTCTTCGGTAGGCGAGGTAGAGCAGGGTGCAGAGGATGGCGGCCGCTCCGCAGTACCCGACTTCGACTCGCGTCACTTGTGAGGTGATGGTGGGGGTGGCTACGAAGATGACGAAGAGGGCTGCGGCGGTGAGCCAGCCTGCTGCTGCCAGATGGGCTCGGCCGCGGGCGAGGAGGGCCTGGTTGAGGGTGCCGGCGGTGAGGTGGAGGCCCATGCCCAGTCCGACGAGGGCGAGACCGACGCGGCCGTAGTGGAAGCCCTTATTGCCGAGGAACAGGGTCATGACGAAGGGGCCGATGGCCAGGAGGCCGAGGGCGACGGCGCCGGCGAAGGCGCCGATGGCGAGGATGGTGATCCTGATCGCGCGGTGGAACTCGGCGCCGCTCTCGCGGGCTTCGAGCCCGGCGAGGTGGGGGAGGATCGAGGTCTGGATCGCCTGGAAGAGCTGGAGCGGGGCGCGGACGATGAGCAGGACGTTAAAGACGAACCCGGTGAGCCCGTTGGTGAGCCCGCTGCCGCCGGAGTTCAGCGCCACGATGAGCACGCCGGCGTTCATCAGCGTCTGCTCGGAGAGCATGATCGCGACGACGGCCACGGCGAAGCCGCTCCCGTGCCGCAGCGACAGGTCACCGGCCTCCTCCTCGAGCTGCGCATGGGCGGGACCTTCGCGCGCGGCGTCGGCGACGGGGATTCCCGCGGGCGCCTGATGGCGCACGCGAAGGAAGGCGAAGGGCACGACGCACAGCGATACGAACGGCGCGGCGGCCATCCCGAGCCCGACGGCGCCCTGACCCGAACCGATCCCCACCGCGACGGCGACGGCGAAGAGGAAGCGGGAGGTCGACTCGAGGAAGACGAGCCCGCCGTAGAGGGCGAAGCGCTTATGACCGGCCAGCCACCCGCGCGCGAAGTAGCTGGCGGCGTAGGCGAGCACTCCGACGAGGAGGATCCAGTAGAGCTCGCTCGAGCCGCCGAAGATGCCGTGCTCGATCTCGTGGCGCAGCGCGAGGGCGACGACCAGGTAGAGCAGCGCGAAGGAGATCTGGATCAGGGCGGGAACGCGGAGGACGTGACCGCTCATGCCCCGCGCCTGCCGGTCGGCGATCGTGCGCGAGAGCAGCTGCTCGATCGGCCGGTAGATGACCGAGAGGATCACGAACATGATCGCCCAGCACAGGGAGACCCGGGCGTAGGCGGCCTTGTCGAGGACGTGGCTCGCGGTCGCCAGGTAGGCGAAGGTGAAGATGCCCGTCGAGGCGATCCCGATCGACAGGACACGCGCGCCCGAGGCGAAGGCGGCGTTCTCGGATTCCTTCCCTGGATCGCCCGCGGGAGCGCCGTTCGCCGACGAGGGCGTCCCGGCAGGCGCTCCTCCGCGTCGCCACGGGGGCGCCACCCGCTGCGCCATCAGTCGACCCGCACGAGGAGCATGGTCCACGGGAACGGCGAGCGGGCCCCGATCACCTCTCCGTAGTCCGCCAGGAGCCGCGCGAACGCGCGCCCCGACCAATGGTTCAGGTGTCCCGGCGTGTTGCCGAGCTCGCGCAGGTAGGCGCCGCGGGCCACGTTCAGCCCGCGCCACAGCGGCTCCCGGGGGACCGATACGAGCAGGTGGCGGGCACTCACCCGCGCCATCTCCGCCAGCGTGCGCCGCGGGTCGGGGACGTGCTCGAGGACCTCGATCGCCGCGGCGAGGTCGAATTCACCCGCGGCGAACGGCAGGTCCTCGGCGGGCGTCGCGCGGTACTCGAGATTCGGGCGCTGCCGAGTCGCCCACTCGGCGCGCAGCTTGGGGTCCTCGAGGTCGATCCCGACGATCCGTCGCTCGCCGAGCTGCTCAGCCCAGCGGTGGGTAAGGACGCCTTCGCCGCAGCCGACGTCGAGCACGGATCCGGGCGCCGCTCGGTCGAAGAGCTCGGCCAGCGCCGCCTCGAAGCCGTGCATGAGCCGGCGCACGACCGGATTGGTGGAGCCGTATTTGTCGTAGGTGTTGCCCGTCGGCACCGCCTCGGCGACGGCGCCGGGGCCGGGGCCGGGGCCAACCGGATTCATACCTCGACGCGCGCGCGGGCCGCTGCGGGATCGTCCTGCGCGGCGGCAGTCGGTGGCACGCGCGGGCCACCCCCGGGCCCGGCCTCGTAGTGCGACGGCGCGATGCCGAGCTCGAGTTCGATCCGCCTGACCCGCTCGAACGTACGCTGGGAGAGGAGTCGCTGGGCGGCGAGCAGGTCGCCGATGACCCCGAGTGCCGCCAGGAGCATGGCGGCGATGATGAGCACGGCACCGAGGACGATCGACTGGACGTGGCCGTTTCCCCGTCCCTCGGCGAAGAGGACGAGGAAGCGGGTCCACACCGCGAGGGCGGCGATTCCGATGATGATCGCCCCGCCCCAGAACACGCGCAGTGGCTCATACTGCGAGTAGATGCGGAAGATCGAGAGGATGTTCCGGCGCACGTAGGAGCCCATCGAGGGGAAGAGGCGCGATTCGCGCGTCGTCGGGTTCGTCCCCACGGGCACGTGATCGACGGCGACGAGCAGCTTGCCCGCCTGGATGATCGTCTCGAGCGTGTAGGTGAACTTGGAGACGACCTGGATCTGGAGCGCGGCCTCGCGGTTATAGGCGCGGAATCCCGACGTCGTGTCGGGGATCGCCGTCGAGGAGGCCTGGCGGACGACCCATGAACCGAGCCGCTGGAGTCCCTTCTTGAGCGGCGAGAAGTGGGCGAGGTTACCGATCTGCCGGTCCCCGACGACCATGTCGGCCTCGCCGCTGAGGATCGGGGCGACGAGCTTGGGGATGTCGTCAGCGTCGTACTGGTTGTCGGCGTCGGTGTTGACGATCACGTCGGCGCCGAGCTTGAGCCCGGCATCGATGCCCGCCTGGAAGGCCGCCGCCAGGCCCTTGTTATTGGTCAGGCGGACGATGTGGTCGACGCCATGAGCGCGGGCGACCTCGATCGTCTTGTCGGTCGAGCCGTCGTCGATGACGAGCACCTCGACCTGATCGAACCCCTCGACGCTCTGGGGCAGGCTCGTCAGCGTAAGCGGGAGCTGGCCTTCCTCGTTGTAGCTGGGAATCTGGATGATGAGCTTCATGGAATGGTGCACCCAGGGCGGCGCTCGACCGTCATGGTAGGCCGCTGGGCGGCCGGGCAAGCGACGACGAAGCCGCTGGCAGTGGCCGATGGGAGCCAGTGCGGCGCTTGTGGCGCGTGTCGTAAACTCGGCTGCCAGTATTTCAGACTGGCCGTCGGACGCCCCGTCCGCGCAAGCGACTTCGATTCGGAGAGCCCGCAGGGAGGTGACGATGGGCGTGGCACACGGTACATGGCGGCATTCGGGTGACGGCGGAGCCTGCAGATACGGTATGGCCCTTCGGCTTCCCGAGCCTGGCCTTCCAACTCGTCTACCACCTTCGCCCCTGATCGTCCAACCCCGCCCCCAGTCTCGCTACCAACCGTGATGGGAGTCGCCACCCTGACGAGGTCGGCGCCACCGGCCGGCGCCGACGTGCCCCGCTCTGACCGGCCGTGGGAACCCGGCTGGCCCCGGCGCCTCGACGCGATCCCGGTCGCGCTCGGCGTCCTACTCGTCGCCACCTTTCTCCTTCGGCTGTGGGGAATCAAGCAGGGCCTGCCCTACGTCTACAACGTCGACGAGGAATCCCACTTCGTCCCCAAGGCGATCACCTTCTTCGGCCACAGCCTCAACCCCGAGTACTTCCTCAACCCGCCCGCCTACAGCTATGTCCTGAACATCGTCTTCGAGCTCTGGTTCGGCGGTCGCGACGCCGTCATGCGCGCCTACACGAGCAATCCGACGGAGGTCTTCGTCGTCGCCCGCGTCGTGGCGTCGGTCCTCGGGACGGTCGCCGTCTGGCTCACCTACCTGACGGGTAAGCGGCTGTTCGGAAGGGGGGTGGGGCTGATGGCGGCCGCGATCTTCGGGCTCGCCTTCCTGCCCATCTTCTACAGCCACCTCGCCCTCAACGACGTCCCCACCCTGGCGCCCGTGACCCTGTCGCTGTACGGCATCGCCGGAGTGCTGCGCCGAGGGCGCCTCAGCGACTACCTGATCGCCGGCGTCGGCATCGGACTGGCGGTGGCGACCAAGTACACGGGGGGAATCACCCTCCTGTGCCTGCTCGCCGCGACCGCCGCGAGCGTCTCGGGCAGCGAGCATCGCCACGTACCACGCCGCTTACTGGCCGGGCTCGCCGCCGCCCTGGGCGCATTCCTCATCGCCAATCCCTACGCGCTGCTCGACTTCTCCTCGTTCATCCAGGGCGTGAGGCAGCAGGCCTCGGAGACCGACGCGGCCAAGCTCGGGAGCTCTCCTGTCGGCGGAATCGACTATTACCTGTGGACGTTCACCTGGGGTCTGGGCTGGGCGCCGACGGTCGCGTCGGTGATCGGAGCGGCTCTGCTCGTGCTC
>DATCEM010000126.1:0-2193 GCA_036510175.1 Solirubrobacteraceae bacterium
CCGCCGCGAGCCACTGGTGCGCCGGCGTCGGATAGCCGCGCTTGCCCCGGCGACCGGCGATCTCGTGCTGTCCCGTCCCGCGCAGATGGTCGCGGAGCAGGTGCTTGGTCTCTCCGGCGGAGATCCGAGCGGCGGGCGGGAGCGCCATCCCGAACTCCACCAGGCGATAGTCGAGGAAGGGCAGGCGAGTCTCGATCGAATGAGCCATGCTCACCGCGTCGCCGTACTGGAGGAAGGCGGGGAGCAGATCCCGCGAGAAGTCAGCACCGAGCCGCCGCTCAAACCGACCACCGGCGAGGACGCCGGGGCGCGCCCGGCGTGCCCGGCGCGCCTCGGGCACGCCAGATCGGCCGCTTCGGCGCTCTCCCGCGAGCACGCCGCGGAGCGTCGAGCGGCGAGACTGCCAGTCCCGCACGGCAGGCACGGCGGCGACCCCCACGTCGCGGAGGAATCCACGCGCCGAGCTCGCGCGCGACCCGGCCAGGACAGTCTCCAGGCCGGCGCGAGCCACGCTGAGCGACGGTCGCCGCTCGGTGAGCCGGTCCAGGAAGGCCGCCGCCGTGTAATGGGCATAGCCGCCGAAGACCTCGTCGGCGCCTTGGCCCTCGAGGAGGACGGGGACGCCGTCCGCTCGAGCCTGCTGCATGATCATCCACATGGGGAACACCGCGGGAGAGAATCCTGGACCGTCCATGTGCCAGACGATTCGCCGCAGGACCCCGAGCCAGTCGCGGTTTGACGCCTCGACCTCGGCGAGCTCGACATTGCCGTAGGGAGCTGCCGCGATCCTCGCCCACCGGCGCTCGTCGACGGCGCGCTCGTCGGGCAACTCGCCGTAGACCGCGGTGTAGCTGAGCACCCCGGCACCGGTCCGGCGCCGGACGCCGGCCATCGCGTCGAGGATCACCGTCGAGTCGATCCCCCCTGACAGGGTCAAGCCCACGGGCACGTCGCTGCGCAGCCTGATCGCCACCGCATCCTCGAGCAGCGCAGTGAATCGTTGCAGGGAATCGGGCTCATCCCACACTCCGGTACAGGCAGGGGCCGGGTCGGACCAGTAGCGCTCCAGGCGCGGGGCTCGCTCACCCGGCCGGTAATGCCCCCAATGTCCCGCCGCCAGCGACGATATTCCCGCATAGAAGGTGCGCTCGTCGTGACGCACTCGCTTCTCGGCCAGGAGGTCGTGGATGGCACTCTCATTCACCTGACGGAGCGCCGGACACGCCATGACCAGCGCCTTGGGCTCGGAAGCGATGAGCAGGGACCCGGCGTGCAGCGCGTAGTACAGGGGCTTCACGCCGAACCGATCGCGCGCGAAGAACGCCGTCTGTGATCGTGGATCCCAAATGATGAAGGCCCACATGCCGTTGAAGTGCTCGAGGCACCCCGTACCCCACTCGAGATAGCCGGCCAGGAGCACCTCGGTGTCTGAGCTCGACCCGAACCGGTGGCCGGCGGCCTCGAGCTCGCGCCGCAGCTCGAGGTAGTTGTAGATCTCGCCGTTATAGGTGATGACCACCCCCGTCGCCTGGTCGATCATCGGCTGATGGCCGCCGGCGGCGTCGATGATCGATAGCCGTCGATGGCCAAGCCACACCTGCTCGCCGGTCCACGAACCGCGATCGTCGGGACCTCGGTGGCTGATCACGTCGAGCGCGGCGTCACGGCTGTGCTCGAGCAGGTCATTGCCGACGATGCCGAGGATCCCGCACACCGCCCATAATCTAGGGCGCCGGGTCCCTGCCCGCCGTCCGCGCTGTGACAAGCTGGGCTCGTGCGGGTCGCGGTGGTTCACAACCTCCCGCCGGGCGGGGCACGCAGGCGCCTGGCGAGTCAGATCGATCACCTCGGTGAAGAGGTCGTCGAGGTATGTCTGCAGACGGCCGTCCCCGTCACCTCGGACCCCATCGTCATTCCCTTCACGCCGATCGCCCCGAAGCGGTCGAAGGTGATCAGGCCGCCGCTGCGCTACCGCGATCTCGTGATGCTCGTGCGGGCATGGCGCCAGGTCGCCGGCCAGGTCCGGGCCAGTGGGTCCGATGTCATGTACCTGAATCCGTGCCGCTACCTCCAGGCGCCTCCCGTGCTGCTCGAGAACATGCCACCGGCCCTGTATTTCTGCGACGAGCCGCGCCGCGTGGACGCCGAACGCGATGCTCGCGCGACCCGCAGCTCACTTACCCGTCCGCTCTA
>DATCEM010000127.1:0-4254 GCA_036510175.1 Solirubrobacteraceae bacterium
CCTCGACGTGGCGGGAGTGCCGGTGGGACTGAAGGCAACCGATGCCACGCGCGCCGGGGCCATGCGCTCGGTGTTCGGGCGGATGGCCCCGAGCGCCGGCGACCCCGTCGTCCAGCTCATGTTCGGCAGCCATCGCCTGCCCCCGCCGGACCGGCCCGCGGACGAGCGGCAGGGCGATGTCGAGCTCTGGCACGACGACTGCGCGCTGAGCATCGCCTACGGCCCAGCCGTCGGCGCCCGCGTCCAGTCGGGGCAGGGCGCGCTCGGCGGATACGCGCCGAACCTGACGCGCGTGTTCAGCCAAGTTGCTCCGTTCATGCTCGCGAGCCTGCTCGGCCCATTCGGGCGCTTTGCCCTCCACGGCGGGGCGATTCAGCGTGACGGTCGCGCCGTCCTCGTCCTCGGCGACAGCGGCCTCGGCAAGTCGACGCTCATCTTCGGAGCACTGAGGGACGGGTGGGAGGTGCTCTCCGACGATCTCGTGGTGATTCGCGCCGGAGCGTCCGGTCCCGAGATCAGCGGGATCCCCAAGGGGCTGTTCGTGCCGGGCGAGATCCTCGGCGACGGCGCGCCGAGCTGGTCCCTGCGCCGCGACGCGCGCGGTCGCCTGCAGGTGCCCTTCGAAGGCTGGGATCGGGCGTCGCGGCCGATCGAAGCCGTGGTCGTGGTCGGACATGGAGACCAGGACGACACGGTGATGGAGGCGGTCACATCCACCGAGCTCATGGCTCTGCTCTTGCGCGCGATGCTCTCGCGCCAGCCCGCCGTGGTCCGCCGTTACGCGCCGATCGCGATCGCGCTCTGCGAACGTCCCGCCTGCTCTTTATTTCACTCGCGCGTGCCGGCGACTCGCGCCTCACAGGCCGCGCGAGCGCTGGCGGCGCACCTGCGCGGCGTCAGGTGCTGACCATGTTCGTCTGCGCGTGCGCGACCGACGAACTGAGACTCTGGAGATCGAAGGACGCGACGAAGGGCGCGGCGAATGCCGTGGCACCGACGACACGCTTGACGAACTGACGGCGGTCCGGATGTACGTCATCGAAAATGTCGTTGTCAGGATCGTGGTCCATGAGTCTCCTTAGTCAACTTTGCCCGGGGTCAGACTATCAGGCCAGTCCAGGCCAAACAGCGCCCAGGTGGTCAAGTGAACCGAGCCACAGGCGGTAGCAGTGGCGGGCGCCGTCGGTGAGCCGGGCGACGGTGCGGATGGCCTGCGGCACGTTGGCTCGGGGGTCACAGCAGGACATGAGGGCCCGCACCATCTCGTAGCGCGGTATCTGGGCAAGGCGCGACTGACCGCCATAGTTGGTCTCGAGGAGGATCACGGTGTCGAGGCCCCCGGTGGTGATTCTCCAATCGATCCCCGCCGAGGCGATATCAAGCGCCCATGAGCCTGTTTCGATATTCGATCCGACGAACGGCAGCGTCTCCCTGGGCCCCGCTCGCGGCGGCAGGGGGACGTCGACCCCGCAGACGCGCAGTGGCCGGGGATAGGCGGTGAGGACGCCGTCGTGCAGGATGGCCAGGTCATCGCCCTCGATATCGACTCCGTGACCGAGCAGGGCCAACGCCAGACGCGAGCGGTCCCTGAGCGGTTCGCCGACCACCGCGAAGCGCTCACCGTTGCGGCGCCCGGTCAGCGCCTGGAGCACCGGAGCACCGGGCCAGGCGGCAAGTGCGTCTCGCTGTACCGCTGAGTAGAGCACGCCAAGGACGCCACTCGGCTCGAATTGCACGTCCTCGAGCTCACCGTTACGCGCTATCTCGTAGGCGCCGTCGCGCCGGTGCACCTGATAGGACACGGTCGAGCGAGGCCCTTCGGGCTGGATCGCCGACTGAGAGAGAAAGCGCAGCTCCCGCCGGGTCGCCGGATCGTCGACGGATATCTCGAAGCTGACGCGCAGGACCTGAAAGCGCAGCGGCGGACTCAGCGGATGAGGCCCTCCTCGCGGAGCTGCGCGAGGCATTCGGCGACTTCGGCTTCAGGCGGGTCCGGAAGCTCGTAGGCGCGCTGCAACATGTCGGCGATCTCCGTGTCCCGCCTCGTTCCGTCACAGAGCTCGAGTACGACAGCGGCAGTGTGATTGAAGAAATGCACTCGATCACGCTCGGGGTGGTAAACGACGAAGCCGTCGGCAACGTCGGCCAACTCGAGGTGATCGGTCCGCGAGGGCAGGTCCTTCATCGCCGCGAATCATAGTTCCAGCCGGGCCGAGACGGCCGCTATGCTCCGCCGTCATCGATCCGTCTGTGCTGATCCTGACCCCGGTGAAGCAGGCCTCCGAGCACCTGGACCGTTACTTCGGGCTCATCGGCCGGCTCACCTATCCGGCTGATCGGCTGAGCCTCGGGCTGCTGGAGAGCGACAGTACCGATGACACCTTCGCCCAGCTCGAGGCACGGCTCCCGGACCTGCGCGAGCAGTTCGCGCGCGTGACCGTGCATCAGCGGGACTTCGGATTCCGGATGCCGCCCGGGACCCCGCGGTGGGCGCCCCCGCTTCAGCTCGCGCGGCGCGTGATCCTGGCCAAGAGCCGCAACCACCTGCTCTTCGCCGCGCTCGACGATGAGGACTGGGTCCTGTGGATCGATGTCGACGTCGAGGATTACCCACCCGACGTCATCACCCAGCTCCTCGCCACGGGCAAGGACATCGTCAATCCTCACTGCGTCGTGCGCCCCGGTGGCCCGACCTTCGACTGGAACGCCTGGCGCGACAAGGGGCGCGAGCGGATGGACGCCATGCGGGGTGGGCCGTCGCTCGTGCGCCTCGACGCGGTCGGCGGTGCGATGCTCCTGGTCAGAGCCGACGTGCACCGGTCGGGCCTGATCTTCCCGCCCTACCTGTACGGGCGTGAGAGCCGGTTCGCCCGTGACCCGAGCCCGTTCACCGCGAGCGGCATCGGCGAAGTCGAGACCGAAGGGCTGGGGATGATGGCCAAGGACATGGGCATCGAGTGCTGGGGGCTTCCCAACCTCGAGATCGTCCACCGGAACGAGTAACTCGCTCCGATGGTGAGCGACGGCGGCCCCCCGATCGTCTTTCTCACTCCGGTTCTGCCGGCCGCGCAGGGAAATGGCCTGGCCATGCGAGCCGGTCTCTTCCTCGAAGGCCTGGCGCGCAGGCATACCGTCGCCGTAGTGGTCATCCCCGTGTTCGGCGCAGCTTCTACCGACGGTGGATTCATCGGCGCCCGAGCCGGCTCGTGGGTGACCCTCGAGCTCATGGATCCGGCCCAGGCCGCTACCTGGCCGAGCGTCCTCCTGAGCACGGCCGAGGGCCGCCACCGCGCCCAGGAGATCTATCCGCTTCCAGCCGTGTGCCGCCAGCTGAGCACGGAAGGGCAGGCGCAGCTGCGAGCGCTGATCGACGGCGTGCGCCTGGTGCACGTCATGCGCTCCTACCTCGCACCGTGCCTGGACTACCTGCTCGACGACGAGGCGCGACCCCCGGTCACCCTCGACCTCGACGAGCTCGACTCCGGCGTCCAGCGTCAGCTCGGGTCGCGCGAGCAGGCCGAACGCTTCGCGCGTCTCGAGCGCTACTACCTGCCGAGGGTCGATCACATCTACACCGCGTCGAGCGAGGATGCGCGCAAGCTCGAGGAGGACTATGCCATCGACCATGTGAGCACGGTCCCCAACGCCGTGCGTCCCCCGGCCCCAGGCGCGCCGGTGCAGGAGCGATACGACCTCCTGTTCGTGGGAAACCTCTCCTACGAGCCCAATGTCGACGCCGCGCTGTGGCTCTGTGAGGAGATCCGCCCGCTCCTCGGGGCGGTGACCATCGCCATCGTCGGGAGCCATCCCGGTCCGAAGCTACGCGCGCTCGGCGCGCTCCCCGGCGTGAGCGTCGTCGGCGATGTGCCTGAGATCACCCCGTGGTATCGAGCCTCGCGCGTGGCCGTCGCCCCGCTGCGGATCGGTGGTGGCACGCGCATCAAGATCCTCGAGGCCCTGGTCCACGGCCGTCCCGTCGTCGCCACACCGCTGGCCGGCGCCGGACTGGCGGTGGGCGAGGACCACGGTGTGCTCCTCGCCGAAACGGCGCAGGAGTTCGCCACGGCGTGCCGGCGACTTCTCCTCGACCGCTCGGCCGCCGCCGAGGTCGCCGCCGCCGGACGCGGACAGGTGACCTTGGTCGAGGACGTCGCCGAGGAGATCGACCGGCTCACTCGCTCCGCGGCGCAGGCCCGGCCGTCGGCCGAGACGACGAGCGGCGCCCGTCACCCTGACCGGGGTTAGCCCCCGGTG
>DATCEM010000128.1:0-2464 GCA_036510175.1 Solirubrobacteraceae bacterium
CCCGAGGACGACCCCGATAACGACGAGCGACTCCGAGAGGCACTGCGAGAGCTGCATGCCGAGCCGCTCACGCTCGAGGCTCCCGGGGCTCGCGCGTTGGGCATCCGCTGGCAGCCAGAGATCGGGGTCGAGCGGTGGCTCCTCGTTCACGAGCCGGCCGGCCCGGCGATCTCGTCCAGCTCTTGCTCGAGGCGCTCCGCTCGCGCCCGCTCGCCGGCGCCACGGGCTGCGCGCAGGTGCCGGCTCAGCCTGACCGCGTTCTCGACGCGCGCCTCAGGCAGCGAGCGCAAGCTCTCAAACAGGAGCCCCTCGTCGATGCTGAGCCCGCGCCGGCGAATCCCGACGTCCAGCTCATAGCCGGTCAACGAGATGAGCGCGCGAAGTCGCGCAAAGGACGGCTCGAGCGCCCCGCTCTCGATCTTGCTCAGCGCGCTCTGCCGAAGCCCCGCTCGGACCGCCAGCTGCGCCTGCGTCAAACCGGCCGCCTCCCGTGCCATCCGCAACAGATCACCAGCCGATTCCACAATAACATGATACCCGAAAGGGAATGGTGGTCACGTGGATCACCGGGATCTCCTAAGCAACCTCGGGGATCGGTGCTGCATCCGGGGCAGCCCGGCCTCCAGCTTGGAACCGGACCATGTGACTGATGATCTGGCTGAGTACGGCGCCGCACTCGAGTAGCTGCTCAACGAGCTCGTCGAGGGCGTCCGGCGGCTGGAATGAATCAATGGGTTCGGTCATACGACCCCGAAGTCATGAGACGCGGCGATTCACCCCCCAGCAAACGTCATCACGCGCCTGACGCCCCCCGCGACAACGAGGGCCCCGCGAGATCTGCAACTGCGAGCCCTCCAGCATCCGCGCTCGTGGAGCGACAGATCGTCCCCGTCCCCGGCGCGCCGGGGTCCGGAAAGACCAGCCTCGGGCAGCGGCGCCGGCGCGCGATCACCGGGGGCGTCGAACCGGGCCATTTCGGGAAGCAATGCGCTAGCTTCGAGGCGCGGGCCGAGGGCAGATTTCTGCGCCGTCCTGCGGCCCCAGAACCCTGAGACCAGCTTGAGCGTCAGGCCATCCCCCACCCCCGAGCCCCTCGCCCTGACTCGGCGAGCGCTGCTCCGCGCCGGCGCGCTCGGTGGTGCAACGCTTGCGGTGGGGGCCGCCACCGGACGAGCGGCGACGGCGGCGCGCACGAAGGTCGTTCGGCTCCCGCCAGCGACCGCCACCTACGACTTCAACCAGGGCTGGCGCTTTGGCGGGGCCTACCGGGCTGGCTCACAGAACCCGGGCTACGGCGATGGCGCCTTCAGCCACATCAACCTCCCCCACACCGTCGTCCCCCTGTCATGGGGTGACTGGGACCCGGCAAGCTGGGAGGAACTGTGGATCTACCGGAAGCGGTTCTCGAGCGCCGCCCTGCCCCCCACTGCCCGGATCTTCCTCGACTTCGACGGTGTGATGACCAACGCCACGGTGTATCTGAACGGGTTCGAGCTGGCCCAGCATCTCGGCGGGTTCCTTCCCTTCACGGTCGAGCTGACCGACTACATCGTGCCCGGCGAGAACGACCTCGGGGTGGTCGTCGACGGCCGCCTCCTCGACGTCCCGCCACTGGGTAACACCAACGGAGTGAGCGCGATCGACTACCTGACGCCGGCGGGCATCTACCGCGACGTCACCCTGCGCGTGGTGCCGGCCACCTACATCAGAGACGTGTTCGCCAAGCCGGTGAACGTCCTCACGAAGCCGGCGCTCAGCCTCAGCGTCACCGTTGAGTCACTCACCACGCTGCGCGACCGTGTCGAGCTGACGATCGAGCTGCTTGACGGCACTCGCAAGCTGAAGTCGAAGACGGTCAGGGAGAAGATCTTCCGCGGCACCAACGTGATCGCGGTCGACCTCACGGGCCTGCCCGGAATCGTCCTGTGGTCGCCGAGCTCGCCGAAGCTCTACACGGTACGGGTCAATCTGAGCGGGACCAAGATTCACCAGCACACACTCGAAGTGACGACGGGTTTCCGGCAGGCGACCTTCCAGGTGGATGGGTTCTACCTGAACGGTGAGCGGCTTGAGATCTTTGGGCTCAACCGTCACCAGCTTTTTCCGTACACGGGTATGGCCGCCCCAGCGCGGCTCCAAGCGCGGGACGCACAGCTCATCAAGCGGGAACTCAACTGCAACATGGTCCGCTGCTCGCATTATCCGCAATCGCCGCACTTCCTCGACGCCTGCGATCAGGTCGGGCTGATGGTGTGGGAGGAGCCGCCAGGCTGGCAGTACATCGGCGATGAGAACTTCGACGCGATCTTCCTGCAGAACGTGCATGACATGGTGATCCGGGACCGCAACCGGCCGTCGGTGATCGTCTGGGGCACCCGGCTCGACGAGACCGCCAGTTACCCGACGCTCTTCTCCGAGGCCCGCCTGCTCGCCTACCAGCTCGACGGTACGCGCCAGACAACCG
>DATCEM010000129.1:0-3939 GCA_036510175.1 Solirubrobacteraceae bacterium
CCGCGCCGCGGCGAGTCGCGCGCCGCAATAGGCGGCGAGCCAGCACATGACCTTCGACGCGGTGAAGTGCTTGGGCTCGCCTCGTACCTCCCACATGCCGCGATCGGGTTCGCGCCAGTGCTTGAGCGCGCCCTCGACCTGATCGACGACGATCGCCCACAGCCGGTCCTCGAGGCGGTCGCGCTCGCGCATGTAGAGGTAGATCGAGCCGACGATCGCCCCCCAGACGTCGTGCTGCTCCTGCTCGTAGGCGGCATTTCCGATGCGCACCGGGCGGGCGTTTTCGTAGCCCGAGAGGTGATCGAGGAGCTGCTCGTCGAGGGCGCGGGCCCCGTCTATCCCGTACATGATCTGCGTCTCTTCGCTGCCCTCGGCGATGTCGGCGATGAAGTAGAAGAAGTCGTTGGCCTCCCAGTCGAGGCCAAGGGTGTACAGGGCCCACAGGGTGAAGGTCGAGTCGCGCAGCCAGGTGAAGCGGTAGTCCCAGTTGCGCTCGCCCCCCGGGGCCTCGGGGAGCGAGGTGGTCGCGGCGGCGGCGATCGCGCCCGTGGGGGCCCAGGTGAGGCCCTTGAGGGTGAGCGCCGACCGCTGGAGGGCGGCCCGCCACGGGTGGTCGGGGAAGCGCCCGCGGTTGAGCCAGTGCTGCCAGTGGTGCGCGGTCCAGGTCATCCGCTCGCGCGCCTCCTTGACCGTGGTCGGGGGCGCATGCTCGCTCCAGGACAGCGCGACGAAGCGCCACTCCCCGGCCTTGACCAGGGTGCGGGCGGTGGCCGACGGACCTTCGAAGCCGATGTTCAGGTCCGAGGTGAGGCGGAGCTCGAGATTCGATCCGCTCCCGTTGGCGATCGCCTCGTGGTACCCGCTCCCCGAGTAGCGCCACTGCGCCGGGGCGCGGCCGTAATCGAAGACGGGCGAGCAGTCCATGCGCAGCTGCACCTCGCCGTTGACGCAGCGCACCATGCGCAGGAGCACGTGGTCGGCGTCGTAGTCCGTCGGGGCGCGGCGATGCGAGGTCGAGCGCTCGTTCTCGTGGTGCCAGTTGCCGATGAGCAGGGCATCGCGGACGATGAGCCAGCCGCCCGGCGTCCACCAGCTGGTCTCCAGGAGCAGCGTGCCGGGGATGTAACGACGGGCAGCGGGCACGTCGACGCCTGCGGGTGCGATGCGGAAGGTGCCGGCGTCGCGGTCGAGAATGGCTCCGAACACGCTCGGCGAATCCATCCGGGGCAGGCACATCCATTCGACACTTCCCCCGGGCGAGACGAGCGCCGTGACCTCGCAGTCGGAGAGGAAGCCGTAGTCGGCGATCGGGGGAAAGGCTGAGGAACCCGCCCCGTGAGGCGGGGCCAGATCAGCCATGCTCAGCCCCTCGATCGATGATCATGGCGCGATCGTTTCACGTCTGGCGGGTCGTTGGCGTGCCGAGCGCGTGCTGGTAGCGCTTCGTACCGTGCGCTACGGGGCGCCCGGCATGCCGAACGTGCCCTTGAGCGAGCGCGCAAGGTGACGCGCGCGGTCGGTGCCGCGGCGGCCGGCCCATGGGTGCGGCCCCATCGCCCACGGATGCCAGCCGAGAGTGCCGTAGTGCTCGCGCAGCATCGCCTTGAGCTCTCCACGATGCTCTCCGCACGCGTACCGGGTCCGCCCGTACATGCCGCGCCCGAACCAGGTCAGCCAATGACCCGGGTCGGCATCCACGTACTCGCCGTGGCGCAGATCCAGCAACTGCCGCTCAAGTGCATTCTGTGTCTCCGCATCGGGACGCGTATCGCAGAACTCGCACCTGAAGACGCAAACGACCGGCATATTAGAAGAACAGGTTACCCCCGATACGGTCGTCCAACCGGGCATTAGCCGGAATTGACGGCTGATTCAAGTCAAAGCACCGACATAACTCGAGCGGGGTTGGCCGCGGGGCCGATTCACGCGTTCAGCGACCATCCGCCTGGCTGATTGCAGTCCCTTACGGCATCCCGGCAGCGCCGATCATCGGCGCCGTGGCGCCCGAACCGCACGAGTCACCGGGTTGCACGGAGCAATAACCCGTCCATCACCCCCCGGCGGAATCGGACGTCACAGCGGGCGGCGCGAGGTGGTATCTTGGGCGGGCCGAATTCCCGCGCTATGCAGCGGGAAGCGGGGGAACCAGACCGTGCCCCCGGGGCGAATCGCCGTCTGATGGCGGCGTAGCGCGTCAAGCGCGAGCCCGACAGCTAACCCCGTAGGCGCGCGCACATGAGATCCCGAATCAGCCCCGCCCGAGTCAGGCTGACGGCCGCTTTGGCGGCCGCGGCAACGCTGCTCGTGGTGGCGGCCGCGGCGCCGCTGTCCTCCTCGGCGGCGCCGAGCGTGGGGACGCTCCAGTCGCGCCTGAGCGAGCAGCAGGCGCGGGCCCACAGCCTTTCGGCCAAGGCCGGGCAGGCGTCGCAGCTCATCTCCAGTCTCGATGGCCAGATCGCGCTGGTGACCCAGCGCGAGGCGGCGGTGCAGAGCCGGCTGAGCGCGGCGCGCGCCGCGCTCGCCGTCGCCCAGAGCGCGGTGATCCGCGAGCGGGCCCTGCTCCATGTGCTCGTGACCCGGCTCGCCCGGGCGCGGGCGGCGCTCTCGCGCCAGCTCGTGAGCCAGTACGAGGGCACCCCGCAGAACATCGTCACCGTGGTGCTCCAGTCACACGGATTCGCCGATCTCCTTGATCGCCTGCAATACCTGCACATGGCCGAGGGCCAGCAGAAGGCCATCGTCCACGTGACCACCATCGCCCGGGCGCAGGCGCAGAGAGCGGCGACGCGCCTGGCGGCGCTCCAGGCGCGCGACCAGACCACGACCGATGCGGTGGCGACCGAGGCCCGCGCGGTCGCCGGGATGAACGCACTGCTTCAGTCCAAGCGCGCGACACTCGAGCGCGTGCGAGCGATCCAGGTCTCCGAGCTCGCCGCGACGCGCTCGCGGCAGAGCGAGCTCTCACACGAGCTGAGCGTCGTCGAGGCACAGCAGGCGGCGCAGGCCCCGGCCTCCTCGGGAAGCCCGGTCCCCTACGGCGGCGCCGGCGCCTCGGGCGGCTGGGCGATTCCCTACGCGATCGTGCTCTGCGAGTCGGGTGGCCAGAACCTGACGCCGAACAGCGCCGGCGCCTCGGGCTACTACCAGATCATTCCGAGCACGTGGAGGGGCGCGGGCGGCACCGGACCGGCCGCCTACCTGGCGCCGAAGTCCGAGCAGGATCGGATCGCGGCGCTTCTGTGGAACCACGGCGCCGGCGCGTCGAACTGGGTTTGCGCCGGCCTCGTCGGGATCCATTAGCGCGTGAGCGCGTGAGCTCGCTGCTGATCCAGGAGCGGCCGGCCGTCGGCGCTCCCGCCGGATTGCTCGTCCTGCACCACGGCCGCGGGACCGACGAAAACGACCTGCTCCCGATCGGCGACGCGCTCGATCCCGAGCGCAGGCTGCATGTCGTCTCGCCGCGGGCGCCGTTGACCGTCCCGGGCTGGCCGGGCTACCACTGGTACGTCGTCCCGCGGGTCGGCTTCCCCGATCCGGAGACCTTCGCCGCCTCCGATCGCGCTCTGGCCGAGCTGCACGATGAGCTCTGGCGGCGCACCGGGCTCGGTCCCGAGAAGACCATCCTCGCCGGCTTCTCGATGGGGACGGTGATGAGCTACGCGCTCGGGCTCGGCGCCGGCCGTCCCTCGCCCGCAGGGATCCTCGCCTTCTCGGGCTTCGTCCCCACCGTCGAGGGGTGGGAGCCGGACCTGAGCACGCGCCAGGGGTTGCGCGCGTTCATCGCCCACGGGCGTCAGGACGCGGTGATCGACGTCTCCTTCGCGTGGCGCGCGCGCGATCTCCTGGCCGGCGGCGGGCTCGCGGTCGAGTACCGCGAGTCCGACGTCGGGCACCAGATCGATGCACCGTCGGTCATCCTCGCCCGGCGCTGGCTCGCGC
>DATCEM010000130.1:0-5375 GCA_036510175.1 Solirubrobacteraceae bacterium
GCTCGCTCACTTTTGGGCTCGCGCTGGTTTTCATCACCATCGGCCGCTCGGAGCTCTTCACCGAGAACTTCCTCATCCCCGTGGGGAGCGTCTACGCCGGACGCAGCTCCGTCGGGTCGCTGACCCGACTGTGGGTGATCACCCTCGCCGGCAACCTGGTCGGTCTAACGATCATGGCACTGATCTTCGCGCCCCACGGGGTGCTCCCCAAGGACGGGCTCAAGGTGGCGGGCACGATAAGCGACACCTACACGAGCCGGGCCGTGCTCCCGGCTCTCCTCAGCGCGGTCGCCGGCGGGGCGCTGATGACGCTGTTCACGTGGTTCGCGGCAGCGGCCGAGAGCGACATCACGCGGGTCTTCCTCGCCTTGATCACGGGTTTCCTGCTGGTGGCGCCGAGCCTCAATCACGCCGTCGTGAGCTTCGGCGAGATTGTCTTCGGGATGATCGCGGGAACTGCGACGTCGACCGTAGGCGAGCTGGCGCGAAACTTCGGTCTCGCCGTCGCCGGAAACCTGGTGGGCGGGATCGCCCTGGTCACCGCGACGCGGCTCGTCCAGGTCCGCGGCGAACCAGGGTCCAGTTCGGGCGGCACGACGCGCGGCGACGGGGAGACTGAGAGTCCAGCCGACTGAGACGCTGGCGGAGACCGGCCGGTCAGTTAGTCCGCGACGCCCTCCGGAGCGATGGCCGCCGAACCGTCCTCATTGCGGAGCGCTCGCTTCACCGCGCTTAGGCGCTCGCGTTCGAGGGTCGTCTTCTGTGCCTCGGCGCGCTCGATGAGGTCGTCGAGACTCGTCGTCGCCAGAGATGGATAGTGCTCGGCGACCTCCTTGAGGGCCTTCCACATCGACGCCTTTCCCTCCACGCCCAGCGTCAGGCTCTCGATCGCCATGAACGCGCCATGGTCAGGCTCGCCTGAGAGCACGCCGGAGAACTTGACCCGGCTCGCCTTCTCTGCGAGCCATCCTGTGGCCTGCTTGACCGGGTTCTCCGACACGCCCAGGCGCTCCATCAGATCGAGCAGCGTCTGGCGGTCCTGTTCGATCTCGTCGACCAGTGATTCCATCACCCCGCCGAGCTCTTCACCATCATGACGGTCGCGAATCTGACGGGCGAGATCGACACCGAGGGTCGCCCCGGCGAGATGGTCGTTGAGGTACACATCAATCGCTCGATCGGGCATGGGTTAGTCCTCCTTTGCGACGGGCTGCTCACGTTCTACCCGCAGATGGGCTCGCGCACGCGCCAGGGACGCGAACCCTCGATGGTTCGCGCCCCTGGTGAGGGCTACCGGACCGGCTCTGACCTAGGCGCGGTTCGCGCGTGCCGAGAGGAGCTCGGCGGCCTGGGCGGAGGCGCCGTCCGCGGCACTCCCATTGCCGTGGCCGAGGCCGGCTGCCACTCGCGCTCCGAGTTCGGGGTCGACCTTGGTCCAGTAGGCGATCACCCGGAGCTGCATCTCGTCGCTGACCTCATCGCTCGCGTGTCCGACGATGTTGGTCACGAGGTGCTCGCGGTCGGTATCGCTCATAACCTCGCGGTAGAGCGTTCCCGGCTGGCCGAAGTCGTCGTCCTCGGCATGCTTCTCGTATGCGTAGCGGCCGAGCTCACCCGCCTCCACGTCCCAACCGAGGTCCTTGCCCCGCTCGGTGTCGGCCTGCGGGCCGCCGAAGCTGTTCGGAGCGTAGACGGGCTGAGCTCCGGGGCTGCGGTAGGCCATCGCGCCGTCCTTGTTATAGGAGTGCACTTCGACCTTGGGGGCATTGATCGGGAGCTGCTCGTAGTTGGTGCCGACCCGGTGCAGATGCGTGTCGTGGTAGGAGAAGATCCTCCCCATGAGCATCTTGTCCGGGCTCAGGCCGGTTCCGGGTACGAGGTTCGAGGGGTTAAATGTCGCCTGCTCGACCTCGGCGAAGAAGTTCTCCGGATTGCGATCCAGGACGAGGCGCCCGACGACGATCGGCGGGTAGTCGCCGTGCGGCCAGACCTTGGTCAGATCGAACGGGTTGAAGCGGTAGTCGGCCGCCTCGTCGAAGGGCATGATCTGCATCTCGAGCTGCCACTCCGGATACTCGCCGCGCTCGATCGATGCGCGCAGGTCGCGACGGTGGAAGTCGGGGTCCTCGGCGGTCATCGCCGCGGCCTCGTCGTCGGTGAAGTTCTCGGCGCCCTGCGCCGTCTTGAAGTGGTACTTGACCCAGAACCGCTGTCCCGCTTCGTTGATCCACGAGTACGTGTGGCTGCTGTACCCATTCATGTTGCGGTAGGTCCGCGGCGTCCCCCGATCGGACATGAGGATCGCGACCTGATGGGCGCTCTCGGGCGAGAGGGTCCAGAAGTCCCACTGCATGTTGTTGTTGCGCATGCCGGTGTCGGGCAGGCGCTTCTGCGAGTGGATGAAGTCCTGGAACTTGCTCGGATCGCGGACGAAGAAGACCGGCGTGTTGTTACCCACGAGATCGAAGTTGCCCTCGTCGGTGTAGAACTTCATCGCGAACCCGCGCGGGTCGCGGACGGTGTCGGGGAAGCCCTGCTCGCCGGCGACGGTGGAGAAGCGCAGGAACACCGGCGTGCGCTTGCCCACCTGAGCGAGGAAGCTCGCCTTGGTGAACTGGGTGACATCCTCGGTGACCTCGAAGAAACCGTGCGCGCCTGAGCCCTTCGCGTGCACCACGCGCTCGGGTACCCGCTCACGGTTGAAGTGCTGCATCTTCTGGACGACATAGTGGTCGTGCAGGGCGATCGGCCCCGACGGTCCGACGGTGAGCGAGTACTCGTCGCTCGGCGCGGGAATCCCCGAGTCGGTGGTCGTCGCCGGAGGCTTCTGCTCGTCAGTCATGGGTTGATCTCGCTTTCGTCGAGTGGATGCACGCTCGCGGTCCTACGCCCTGTCGGCGCCAGGCGGCAACGGCTACCAACGATGCTTTCCGCTACGTCGATCGCGAAACGTGGCCGCAGTGAACCTCGTCCCAGTCAGGTGAGTCGAAACGATCGAGGTTCATGACCTTGACCCACGCCGCGACGAAGTCGTGCACGAACTTCTCCCGCGCGTCATCGCTCGCGTAGACCTCCGCCAGCGCCCGCAGCTCGGAGTTCGAACCGAAGACGAGGTCCACGCGGCGGCCGGTCCACTTCAGCTCGCCCGTGACGACATCGCGGCCCTCGAACGACCCGGCATCATCGGCCGTCGCCGACCACGCCGTGCCCAGGTCGAGCAGGTTCACGAAGAAGTCGTTGGTCAGCGCCCCGGGAGTCGAGGTGAAGACGCCCATCGGGGACTGGCCGGTGTTCGCGCCCAGGACGCGCAGACCGCCCACGAGAACGGTCATCTCGGGGGCGCTCAGGGTCAGCAGATTCGCGCGGTCGAGCAGGAGGTACTCGGCCGTCAGGCGCTGCCCCTCGCCGAGGTAGTTGCGGAATCCGTCCGCGGTCGGCTCGAGCGCGGCGAAGGACTCCATGTCGGTCTGCTCCTGCGACGCGTCCGTGCGTCCCGGCGTGAGTGGGACCTCGACGTCATGTCCGGCGTTCTTGGCGGCCAGCTCGACAGCGGCGGAGCCGCCGAGCACGATCAGGTCGGCGAGCGAGACCTGCTTGCCCCCGGAGTGGGAGCCGTTGAAGGTCTCCTGGATCCCCTCTAGGGCGCTGAGCACGGTGGCCAGCTCGTCGGGGTCGTTGACCTCCCACCCGTTCTGCGGCTCGAGGCGGATGCGCGCGCCGTTGGCCCCGCCGCGCTTGTCACTGCCGCGGAACGTCGACGCCGATGCCCACGCGGCGGAGACGAGTTGGGCGACGGACAGCCCCGAGTCACGGATCTGGTCCTTCAGGGCGGCGATGTCCTGCACTCCGATGAGCTCGTGCGTCACCTGGGGCAGGGGGTCCTGCCACAGCAGCGTCTCAGTCGGGACCTCCGGGCCGAGGTAGCGCGTGATGGGCCCCATGTCTCGGTGGGTGAGCTTGAACCAGGCCCGGGCGAACGCGTCAGCGAGCTCGTCCGGGTTCTCGTGGAAGCGCCGCGAGATCTTCTCGTACTCCGGGTCGAGGCGCAGCGAGAGGTCGGTGGTCAGCATCGTCGGGGGACGCATCGGCGAGCCCTCGTCGGGACCGGGGACGGTGCCCACCCCGCCGCCGTCCTTCGGCTGCCACTGATGTGCGCCCGCCGGACTCTCGGTGAGCTCCCACTCGTAGCCGAACAGGTTCTCGAAGTAGCTGCCCGACCAGGCCGTCGGGGTGGCGGTCCAGGTCACCTCGAGGCCGCTGGTGATCGCGTCCGCGCCCTTGCCGGAGCGGTAGGTGTTCCTCCAGCCGAGGCCCTGCTCCTCCAACGGCGCGCCCTCGGGCTCGGGGCCGACGTACCGTTCGGGGTCGGCGGCACCGTGGGTCTTACCGAACGTGTGCCCGCCGGCGATCAGCGCGACCGTCTCCTCGTCGTTCATCGCCATGCGGCGGAACGTCTCGCGGATGTCGCGCGCCGCCGCGAGCGGGTCCGGGTTACCGTTCGGGCCCTCCGGGTTGACGTAGATGAGGCCCATCTGGACGGCGCCGAGCGGCTCCTCGAGCTCGCGGTGGCCGGTGTAGCGCTCGTCGCCCAGCCACTCGGTCTCAGGTCCCCAATAGACATCCTCGTCCGGTTCCCAGACGTCCTCCCGGCCGCCGGCGAAGCCGAAGGTCTGAAAGCCCATCGACTCCAGGGCGACGTTGCCGGTGAGGACCATCAGGTCCGCCCACGAGAGCTTGCGGCCGTACTTCTGCTTGACCGGCCACAGCAGACGGCGCGCCTTGTCGAGGTTTCCGTTGTCCGGCCAGCTGTTGAGCGGCGCGAAGCGCTGTTGGCCGGCCCCGGCGCCACCGCGGCCGTCACTGATGCGGTACGTGCCGGCGCTGTGCCACGCCATCCGGATCATGAACGGGCCGTAGTGACCGTAGTCCGCCGGCCACCAGTCCTGCGACGTCGTCAGCACGTCCTCGATGTCCTGCTTGACCTCGGCGAGGTCGAGGGTCTTGAACGCCTCGGCGTAGTTGAACTCCTCGCCGAGCGGGTTGGCCACGGCGGGGTTCGTGGCGAGGATCTTCAGGTTGAGCCGGTTCGGCCACCAGCCTCGGTTCCCGCCGCCCTGGGTCGGATGGGGGGCACGGTCGGGCGCGACGGGGCAGCCGCCACCGCTCGGTTCGTTCATCTCTCCAACAACGGCGTCAGGACTATCAGACAAGGGGACCCCTTCCGAGATCAGCGGGTGTATTCAGACACGGTGTCGGTCGAGCATCCGGGGCACAGGCCCCAGTAGACGACCTCGGCTTCGTCGATCGCGTAACCGTGGTGATCGGCTGCGGTCAGGCAGGGCGCGGCGCCGACGGCGCAGTCGACGTCGGCGATG
>DATCEM010000131.1:0-7474 GCA_036510175.1 Solirubrobacteraceae bacterium
TCGGGGAGGTAGCCCGGCGTCTTCATGTAGACCCTGAAGCGCCCGAGAACGGTCGGGGTCGAGGGCTTGCCCGAGCTGATCGGGTAGATCCGGTAGACCTGTGAGCCGTTGATCTCCGCGAGCGTCTGATCGGTCAGGTCAGCCTCGACGTGACGGCCGTCGTGCGGGTAGCGGACCCGGAAGGACCCGACGCCGGTGAGGAGGCCGTGGATGACCCCTCCGTCGAGGGTGAAGATGCGGTTCCAGCCGCGGACCTTGCGGTAGGCGAGCACGGCGTTCGCGGTCAGCTGGTTGTAGACACCGTCCTGGGGCACCGCGAAGTGCAGCGCCGCCAGGCGTGACTGGATCAGGGACACGAACATGCCGGTGGAGCCCGGGCCGGCGCCCGGTTTCACGACGTCGACCTTCTTGGGAGCGGCGACGAAGCGCACCTGCTCGGGCGTGGCGTCATGGAGCGCGGTGATGTTCAGCTTGGCCGGCGAGTGGCTCGAATAGCGGACCGAGAAGCGACCGGAGGTGCCGCTCCGCGAGGGCTTGAGTCTGACCGTCTCGGACTTGAGCAGCCGGCGTCCTTTCCAGATGTGAACGGTGACGAGTTGCCCGGCGACGAACGGCGTCGCGACGCCGTCCACGGTCAGTGCCCGTCCGGTGACGGTGACGTTCCTGCGGTCCACGCCGAACACGCCCGCCACGCTGAGCGCCAGGCGGCCCGCGGCCGGCGCCGGGGCGACCGGGGTGGTCGTCGTCGGCGGCGTCGGTGTGGTCGTCGGCGGCGTCGGCGGCGTCGGCGGCGTGGTGGCCGCGGAGGCGCTCCAGGGCAAGACCACGGCGAGCAACGTCAGCACGAACACGCCCCGAGCGATCCTTGACATGCTCGGAAATGTAGACGACCGCGCGGCGCGAGGCCACGACGAAGCGATCACACCCCGGGTGGACCGATGCTTCGGGCTGCCGCCTGGGGGGGCGAGCCGCCGCCGTGATCCGCTCCCTCCACCGTGACCGCGGGCTCACGCCATCCGAGGGGACCGGCGATGGCGGCGATCGCGGCGAGCGCGAGCAACGCCATCACGAGCAGCTTGCCGGCACCCCAATGGAGCTCGTCAATCCCGAAGGCAAGTGAGTTGTTCAGCGAATGCAGGGCCATCCCCGGATACAGGGAACCCGTCCTCCAGCGCAGGATGCACAGGACGAAGCCGAGGAAGGCGAGCGGGACCAGGTACTTCGCCGCTGCCGAGCCGGCGTGTGCGCCGCCGAAGAGCACTCCTGTCACGGTCGCGGCGGCCCAGGGTCCCCACCACCGTGGCGCCAGCCAGCTGCGCAGCATGCCGAAGATGAAGCCGCGAAAGAAGAACTCCTCGCAGATCGGGGCGACAACGGTGACGAACACGCCGACGCCGATCATCGCGGCGGTGTCGCTCGTGCTCCCCAGGCCCGTCGGCAGCTGCTCGCGACCGTTCAGCCCCAGCGCGCTCGCGTAGACGGCGGTGGCGACGAAATAGGTGACCGCGGCCAGCGGGAGCATCCACAGCACGCGCCGCAGGGAGGCGCGGCGGAAGCCGAACTCGCTCGGTCGCACCCGGCCCAGGAGCGACGCGATGTAGATCGCCGCCGCCACGAACCCAAGGTCGAAGAGGATGTCGTCGGCGATGTTCACCGCCGGCGTCGGATGGCTGATGCTCGACCCTGCCGCCGCGCCGACGATCGAGGCGATGATGTTCCCGATCGAGCCGAGCACCACGCCGAGCACGATCGCGGCGGGGACGGCCCACCACCTCCACGGCAGCAGCACGTCGAAGGCGGCCGCCACGCGCCCGCGGTCGGGCGCGCCCTCGGGGAGCTCGGGCTTGGTCAGCGGTGGCGGAAGACTCGGCACTTCCGCCTAGGTTAAAACAGCTCGATCAGGTTCTGGATGGTTCGCGTGTCCGGAGGGCCGGGGCTGCCGTCACGGCGGATGAGCACCGGTTGGATTCCCGCCGCGCGCGCTCCCGCCACGTCCTCGTCGAGGCTGTCACCGACGTGAACGGCCTTCGCGGCGGGGACGCCGGCGAGTTCGAGCGCACCGGCGAAGATCGACGGATCGGGCTTCCGTGCGCCGTACTCGGCCGAGGTCACAACCCCGTCGAGCAACGGTGCGACACCGGTCCGGGCCAGGACCTCGTGGAGCGAGACGTCCCAGTTGCTGACCACGACCAGGCGTATCCCGCGCGTCCGTGCGGAGCCAAGCGCGAAGCCCACATCAGGAAAGACGCGAAAGGTGATCGAGGCGAGCAGGGCCTCGGTGAGTGCCTCGATCGGGACCGCGGCGGCCTCTGGTGGAAGCTCCTCGCGCATCGCCAGCACGCACCGGCGGCGCAGCTCGAGCAGCTCGTCGGCGCCGGCACCGTCGTCGAAGTGCTCTCGGTAGAAGGCGATCTCGGTCGCGATCGCGCGTTCGGCCTGGGGAACGGGCATGTGGATACCGAAGCGCTGCGCCAGCTCTTGGCAGAGCAGCGGGCCGGGCGGCTGGAGTTCGATCAGCGTCCCGAGCGCGTCGAGGAGAATCGCGCGCGGAAGCTTCGAGCCCCCGCGACGCCTAAGCCCGATCACGATACGAACCGCCAGGTCGCGAACATCGCCGTGAACAGTCCGAGCAGTACGGCCGAGCCGGCGAGCCCACTGTCGCCCCAGCCCCTCTCCTCGAGCCACGCCGCTCCCCACATGAAGAGGGGAAAGAGCACGACCTCATAACGCGGCAGCGAGGCCAGCGGCTGTGGCTTGACGGGATCAGACAGGGGCAATGCGAGCGCGGCGAGAACATAGGCACCGTAGGCGATCGGTAAGCGCCGCAGCGTACCGATGATGGCGAAGACGCCGAGTACGAGGAAGGCGAAGAGCATCAGGTTGAGCCCCGCGACGGCGAACGGATCACCTCCCGCGGCGGTGAAATAGACAGGCTCGGGCGATCCGTGGATGAGCTGGCGCAGCCCATCCCATGCCGCCACGGCACCGTCCCAGACGCCGCCGAACGGTCCGGCGAAGTGGTGGAACCACAGGGTCTGGGCATGCAGCGGCGCCAGTCCGTCTCCCACGGACAGGGCGAGGTAGACGAAGTAGGCGAGCAGGCCCACGGGCACGAGGGCGATCCAGACGATCTGAGGCTCGACTCGGTAGCGCGGGAGCAGTCGCCGCCACCCGGCCCTCGCCGCCGCCCAGCCCGCGGCCATGCCCGGCGGGCGGTCCGCCCGCGGCCCGTAGAGGTAGAGCAGGGCGAGCGGCACGACGAGCATGACACCGCTGTTGCGCTCCGCCGCCCCGAGCGCCCCGAGCACTCCCGCCGCGGCCCACCTCCCCATCCGCGCCTGGAAGATCGCGCCCAGGGACAGCGCGAGGAACAGGGACTCGCTGTAGACGGCCGAGAAGAAGAAGGCGATCGGGCAGAAGGCGACGAGCATCACCGCGAGCCGTGCGCGGGTCTCGCTCCCGAGCTCGAGCGACGCCAGCCGGTAGAGCACGACCAGGGCAATGCCGAACGAGACCACCGACACGATCACCCCGGCAAGGAGATCGGAGCGCACGATGAAGCCCACCCCCGCGACGACCATCGGGTAGAGCGGGAAGAACGCCGTGCGCATGAGGTTGTGGCCGTAACCGCGCTCGGCGATGGTCAGGTACCACCAGGAGTCCCAGCGCGCGAGCGGCGCGACGAGGAGATTCCCGAAGTAGCCGAACGGCGCCGTCAGGTTGTCGGGATCGAAGCCCGTCGTACCCGCCGCGCGGCCGATCTCGAGCACGGCGAGGATGCCTGAGGCCATGATCACCAGGCGCGAGGTCCAGAGCGCGCGCCACGCCACGCGAACCCCCGCGCGCGTGTCGGCCGCCACCTCGCCTGCGTCCGGTGTGCTCTCCAAGGAAGCGACCCTACCGGCCGCGGCGGTGGCCGGTGGTGGGTTCGGGGGTAAGATGTTTGGCACAGCTGGCCAACAGGGGAGACTGGCAAACGGTGACGGTTCAGGGCTCGACCCAGACCGACGGGGGAATCCACCTTCGGGGGCTGACCAAGTCGTTTTCGGGCCCGCAAGGGCCGATCCGCGCCGTGCGCGGCATCGACCTCTCGATCGCCGCCGGCGAGACCGCCGTCCTGCTCGGCCCCAACGGCGCTGGCAAGTCGACGACGATCGACATGATGCTCGGCCTCGCCAAGACCGACAGCGGCACCGTCTCGATCTTCGGACGCCCGCCGCGAGAGGCCGTGGACGCCGGTCTCGTCGGCGCCATGCTCCAGACCGGACAACTGATCCGCGACCTTTCGGTGCGCGAGCTCGTGGCGATGATGGCCGCTCTCTATCCCGATCCCATGGACGTCGACGAAGCGCTCGGGCTCACCGGTCTGAAGGACATCGCCCGGCAGAGAACGCAGAAGCTCTCCGGCGGACAGACGCAGCGCGTCCGCTTCGCCATCGCGATCGTATGCAACCCCGAGCTCCTCGTCCTCGACGAGCCCACCGTCGCCATGGACGTCGAGGGCCGGCGCGAGTTCTGGAGCATCATGCGGGAGTTCGCCTCGCGCGGCAAGACCGTCCTCTTCGCCACCCACTACCTCGAGGAGGCCGACGCCAACGCCGACCGCGCGATCCTCATGGCCCACGGCCGGATCGTCGCCGACGGCCCGACGACCGAGATCAAGGCACGCGTCGGCCGCCGGACCCTGCGCGCGACCCTGCCCCACGTCGACCCGGCGACGCTCTCAGCGCTTCCCGGCGTCGCCTCTGCCGACCGGCATGGCGACGCCGTGATCCTCAGCTGCTCGGATTCAGATCAGACGGTCCGGGCCCTCCTCGCCCAGTATCCGCAGGCCAAGGACCTCGAGATCGTCGGGGCCGGCCTCGAGGCGGCGTTCCTCGAGCTCACAGGCGAACCGGACATCGACGAGCCGGCGGTGGTGGCGTCATGAGGGGACTCGTCTATACGCGCTTCGAGCTCCTGCGCACCTTCCGCAATCGGCGCTTCTGGTTCTTCTCGCTCGGCTTTCCCCTCGTCTTCTTCTGGCTGATCGCCTCCCCGCAACACAATAAGATCATCGCGGACACCGGGCTCACCTACGCCGCCTACTACATGGTCTCGCTGGCGGCGTTCGGGACGATGATGTCGATGATCTCGACCGGGGCGCGGATTGCGGGCGAACGCCAGGTCGGGTGGACGCGCCAGCTGCGGATCAGCCCACTGTCCGTGCGCGCCTACTTCCGGGCCAAGGTGCTCACCGGGTACGTGATGGCGCTTCTGAGCCTCGCCTGCCTGTACGTGTCCGGGGCGCTGCTCGGCGTCAGCCTCCCGGCCGGGCACTGGCTGGGGATGACCGGCCTCATCGTCGTCGGAGCGCTTCCCTTCGCCGCGCTCGGCGTGCTCGTCGGCCACCTGGTCAACACCGACGCCGTGGGCCCGCTGATGGGCGGCCTGGTGTCCATCCTCGCCTTCCTCAGCGGCACGTGGTTCCCGATCACCAGCGGCTTCCTCCATACCTTCGGGCAGTTCCTCCCCTCGTGGTGGCTCGTTCAGGCCCGCAAGGTCGCGCTCGACGGCCAGGGCTGGGACACCCGCGGCTGGGTCACGGTGATCGCCTGGACGGTGATTCTCTCCGCCGCAGCCGCCTGGGCCTATCGCCGGGACACCGGTCGGGTCTGAGAGCAGCCACCGCGCGCGCCGAGACCCCGGGCGACCGCGTCCCGCGCCCTACGCGACCGTCACGAGCACCGGCGCGGACGTCCCGGCGGCGCTGACCACGTCCGCCGGGGTGTGCACGGAGATCCCGTAGGGGCCGGGGCCGGGGGTCGCCAGCGTCTTGGTGAAGGCGCCGTGGACGACGGTCACATCGGTGCGACGGAGCAGCGACCATTGCCCATCCGCCGCCACCGTGAAGAGCTCGACGGTCGCCTTCTTGGTCGGCGGCGCGATCGACCCCGCGACGGTCAACGGCGCCGTCGAGGAGACGGTGACCGTTATCGCGGGGGCGACGGCGACCGCGACGAGCGTGGAGACCGCCGCCGGAGCGGCGCGATGCAGCGCGCGCAGGAGGGTGTACTCGGTCAGCGCCGCCGCGGCGCTGAAGCTCCCGTCGGGCCCCGTCGTGGCTTCTGCGATCGTCGTCTCCGTCGTGCCATGGAGCGTCGCCGCGAAACGCTGCACCTCGACGGGCACGCCCGCGATCGGCGAGCCATTGAGCCCGGTCAGCCGCCCCGACACCTCGACCGGGGCCGAGGCGCTCCCTGGCTGCGCGGGCGCGGACAGGACGATCTGGGCGGGCTCGCCGGCGAGCGCGTGGATCCGCGGCCGCAGCAGCGGCAGGCGCGCGTAGAACGCGTTACCGGGGCAATCGGTGCTACAGCCGTCGCGGTGCCCGGCGACCCGCGGTAGCGATACGTGCTGGCCCGGCCTGAACGGCGTGTAGAAGTAATCCGCGGGGTCGACCACGACGGTGACATGGCCACGCGTCGGGACTCCGTGGAGTGAGAGCTTCCACGCGATCAGTCGCTGGAGCGCCGCCAGCGCCGTCGAGGAGGGCACCGCGTCGCTGAACGTCCCGATCACCGCCACCCCGGTCGACTCGAGGTTGTAGCCGCCCGCCTGCGCGCCCACCACGGCCTGGTCGATCCCGCCCAACCGGGCCTCCCAGATCCGACCGAAGAGGTCGATGACGAAGTTGTAGCCGATGTCGTGCCAGCCGCGGACGTAGCGGTGGAATACGTACATCCCCTGGATCATCGACGGAACCTCGCCGTGCGAGTAGCCGTTCAGCGAATCGGTGTGATGTACGAAGGCCAGCTTCACCTCGCCGTAGCCCGGGACCAGGGCGGGCAACGACCCCCTCCCGGCCCAGGCGGAGCGAGCGATGATCGGCGGCTGGCCCGGCCCGGCATCGAGCACCGGCTGGGCGAGCGGACGCGCCGCTGCCTCGGTCGCGGCGGCGCCAACCGGGGAAGGCACATTGACGAAATGCAGGCGCACGCCCTCGAGCGGACGCGAGGAGCGAAGCTCGACGAAGTCGGCGTGCCCCGTCCACACCGCCTCGCCGATCAGGGCGTCGGAGACCGGCCGATCGGGACCATGGCCGAGCGTCGACGCCACCCCCCACCGGCTCCACGCCCCCCCGCGAGCACGAGCCCGCAGCTCGATGCGCACCGCCCGCGGCCCCTCCCACTGCACGCCGGCGAGGGTGAACGGGAGCGGCACCGCGACCTCACCCGAGCGCCCGGCCACCGCACCCACCCAGTGGCTGAACACCGACGGCTCCACCCCGGCCGCCGCGGGAGCGCCGGCGGCCGCGGCGGCCCCAGCGGACCGGCCAAGCAGACCAACGGCGCCGGCCCCGGCGAGACTACCCAGCAGGCCACGGCGGGTCAGCCCCGGCTGTTCGAGCGGGTCAGACACTCTTAGGGGGATACCACGATGTCGGCCAGAGTTGCGGGCGTTGGCGTGCACGCAAGAGCCCACCCCACCCCCC
>DATCEM010000132.1:0-4957 GCA_036510175.1 Solirubrobacteraceae bacterium
TCGGGGAGAACATCCGCGAGGAGGGACCCCAGGGTCATCACTCCAAGGCCGGTACGCCGACCATGGGGGGAATCATCATCTTCACCGCGATCGCCGTTCCCTTCCTCATCCTCTCCAAGCGCAGCTGGCTGGCGATGGGGGTGTTCGGCGTCGCCGTCCTCTGCGCGCTCCTGGGCTTCGCCGACGACTACACGAAGATCGTCAGGCGCCGCTCGCTCGGCCTGCGGGCACGGACCAAGCTCGTGGTGACCATCGCGATCTCTCTCGGCCTGTGGTGGGTGGCCACGCAGAAGGCCGGCCTCCCGAACAGCGTGCAGCTGCGCTTCGTCGACGTCTCCGTCGACCTTGGGCCGTTCTTTCCCGTGTTCATCTACCTCGTTGTGGCCGGGACGACCACCGCGGTCAACTTCACCGACGGCCTCGACGGACTTGCCGCCGGCTGCGCGGCGATCGTCCTCCTCGCCTACATCGGGATCACCTTCCTGGCCACCGGGGAGAGCGATCTCGCCTTGCTCGCCGGATGCCTGGTCGGGGGGTGCATCGGCTTCCTGTGGTTCAACAGCTTCCCGGCGAGCATCTTCATGGGCGACACCGGGGCGCTCGGTCTGGGCGGCGCGATCGCCGGCTTCGCGGTGATGACCAATACCGAGGTGCTGCTCATCCTCCTCGGCGGGATATTTGTCATCGAGGTGCTCTCCGTCGTCATTCAGGTGCTCTCGTTCCAGCTCTTCCGAAAACGGGTTTTCCTGATGGCCCCGATCCATCACCACTTCGAGCTGCTGGCCTGGTCGGAGACGAAGATCATCCTGCGCTTCTGGATCGTCGCCTCGGCCTTCGCCGCGATCGGTTTCACCGTGTACCACCTGAGCGTCAGGTAGCGCCCGTCCAGGGCGTGAGATGAAGCCCCGGCCACCGCTCCCTCCCGGGCCCTTCCTCGTGGTCGGCCTGGCCCGATCGGGGGTGGCCGCGGCACTCGCCTTGCGTGCCCGCGGGGAGGAGGTGATCGGTACCGATGCGGGCGCGCCGGAGGTGGGAAGGCTTCGGGACGTCGGCGTCGAAGTCCACCTGGATGCGTCAGGTGAGCACTTCGCCGCCCGTGCCCGGACCGTCATCAAGAGCCCCGGAGTACCTCAAGACGCGCCCGTCATCGTGGCGGCGCGCCGTCGTGGCCTGCCCGTTCTCGGCGAGCTCGAACTCGCCTGGCGGCTCATCGCGAACGAGTTCATCGCGGTGACCGGCACCAACGGTAAGACGACGACCACCGAGTGGATCGGGCACATCCACCGCGAGGCGGGACTCCCCGTGGCGGTCGCCGGCAACGTCGGCACCGCCGCTTCGTCGGTAATCGACTCCCTTCCCGCCGACGCCGTAGTCGTCTGCGAAGCCTCCTCGTTCCAGCTCGAGGACGCCGAGGCGTTCGCCCCCGAAGCCGCCGTGCTCCTCAATCTCGCCCCCGATCACCTCGACCGCCACGCCGGGTACGAGGCCTACGTGGCGGCGAAGCTGCGGATCTTCGCGCGCCAGGGCAACGACGACATCGCCGTCGCCCCGCGCGATCTGGCAGTCCAGGATCTCGGTGGGTGCGCCCGACGGGTCACCTTCGGCCGTGGTCCGGGCGCCGAGCTGAGCGACCGGGCCGGTTACCTGTGGTGGGCGGAGGAGCCGCTCATCCCCGCGGAGGAGGTAGGCCTCCCCGGCGCGCACAATCGCGAGAACGCGATGGCCGCCGCCGCCGTGTGCCTGGCCCGCCGGATTCCGGCCGACGGTGTCCGCGCCGGACTGCGGAGCTTCACCGGGGTGGCGCACCGGCTCGAGACGATCGCCCGGCGCGACGGCGTCGCCTTCGTCAACGACTCGAAGGCGACCAACGTCGCCAGTACGCTGGTCGCACTCGAGGTCTTCCCCGGCGGCGTGCACCTGATCGCCGGCGGGCTCGGAAAGTCCCAGGATTTCACCCCGCTCGCCCCCGTCGTCGCCGAACGCTGCCGCGCCGTCTACCTGATCGGGGCCGCCGCCGCGGAGATCGAGTTCGCGCTCGCCGGGACCGGGGTGGAGGTGGAGCAATGCGTAGAGCTCCCGCGTGCCCTCGCGGCGGCGCGCGCCGCCGCGCGCCCCGGTGACACGGTCCTGCTCTCGCCGGCCTGCGCCAGCTACGACCAGTATTCCGACTTCGAGGCTCGCGGCGATCACTTCCGCGCCCTCGTCGAGGGGGCGTGATGGCGGGCGCGGCCGCGGGAGCTGCGCGGCAGGGGGCGGGCAGGGACCGCGCCACCCGGGAATCGCGGGCGGGCCTCGAGCGCACCCGCGCGACGGCGCGCGCGGCGGCTCCTCCGCTCGAGCATCGGATGCTCCTCACCGCGACCCTGTGCCTCCTCGCCTTCGGTGCAGTGATGGTGTACAGCGCCTCTTCTCCGCGCGACCTCGTCGCCGGCCAGGGGAGCGGGATGAGCTACCTGATCCGCTACCTGGTCTACGGCCTCGTCGGGCTCGCGGCGATGCGCGTGCTCGCGCGACGCGGGATGACCCTGCTCGACCACCGGCTGGTGACCGCGATGCTTGTGGGATCGTTTGCCCTGCTGCTGCTCGTGCTCGTGCCCGGGTTCGGCGTCGAGATCAACAATGCCCGGCGCTGGTTCGCCGCCGGGCCGATCCAGTTCCAGCCCTCCGAGCTCATGAAGTTCTCGATCGTGCTCTACGTGGCGCGGTTCCTGGCCGATCATCCCAAGCGCATCAAGAGCTTCCGCCAGGCCATCGTCCCCGTGGGGCTGGTCACCGGGCCCGCGTGCCTGCTCATCGTCCTCGAGCCCGACCTCGGGACGACGCTCGTCGTCGCCTTCGCCGTCGGGGGTCTGCTCATCGCCTCCGGCGTCCCGATGCGGCACATCGGCGTCGTCGCCGGGATCGCCCTGATCGGCGTGCTCCTGCTCGTGCTCGCGCAGCCCTACCAGCGCCTGCGGCTCACCGCCTTCCTTCATCCTTGGGCGTCCGCCGCCGGCTATCAGTCGGTTCAGGGGCAGATCGCCATCGGCTCGGGCGGCCTGTTCGGCGTCGGGATCGGACAGGGGGTTCAGAAGGCCTTTTATCTCCCCGAGGCCCAGACCGACTTCATCCTCGCGGTGATCGGCGAGGAGCTCGGGGTGCTCGGGATCTTCGGGCTTGTCTGCCTGTACGCGATGGTCGCGTGGTCCGGGCTGCGGATCGCCCGGCGGGCCACGAGTCGACACGCGAAGCTTCTCGCCGCGGGGCTGACCTCCCTGATCGTGTGTCAGGCGAGCCTCAACATCTTCGTCGTGCTCGGACTCGCGCCGCTGACGGGCGTGCCCCTGCCCTTCGTCTCCTACGCGCCCACCAACCTGTGCATCATGCTCGCCTCGGTCGGGCTGCTGCTGAACATCTCATCGCCGCGTGGGCCGCGACTCAGGGTGGTGCGCGGCGCGCCCCGAGGCGCGCCCCACGCCAGCAACGGCGACCGCCGCCGCCGACGAGCGCGCGGGACCTGAGCCCGTCCCCGGCCGGATTACGCGCAGCGCACCGTAACGTGGTGTGAACATGGAGACAGCTTGGGCGGCAGTGCGGTGTGGCAAGCTCCGCGCCGGAGAGCCGGAACCCTTTCACCCTTTGCTCGGCGACGCTCAACATCTTGCTCATGCTCGGGGCGGCGCCGCGTGACGCCGCCGCTCATCGTCATCGCCGCCGGGGGCACCTCCGGCCACGTGGTGCCCGCGCTGGCGGTGGCGGACGCGCTCCACGCCGAGCGAGCGCGGGTCGTCTTCGTCGGCGGCCGGCGCGCCGAGGCCCAGCTCGTTCCGGCCGCCGGGTACGAGCTGCACACGATCCGCGTCGAGCCGCTGTACCGCCGCGACCCGGTAAAGGCCGCCCGCGCCGCGCTCGTCGACGCAGCCGCGCTGCGCTCCGCTCGTCGACTCGTGCGCCGCCTGCGACCGGCGGTGGTGATGGGGGCCGGTGGCTACGTGTCCGGGCCGGTCGGCCTCGCCGCGGCGCTCGCTCGCGTGCCCCTTGTCCTGCTCGAGGCCGACAGCCATCTCGGAGTCGCCAACCGCGTACTCGCCCCCTTCGCGGGCCGAGTGTGCCTGGCCTTTCCCATCGCCGGGAGATCGGATGGCGTCGAGGCGGCGGATTCCGGCGCTGCCCGGTACGTGGTGACCGGTCGCCCGGTGCCGCCTCCGGCGACCGATCGGGTGGCGGCCCGGGCGCGGTTCGGGATCGGCGCCGACGAGACCTGCGTGCTTGTGTTCGGTGGCTCGCTGGGCGCGAGATCGATCAACCATGCGGCCATCGAGGCCTTCGCGGGAGCCCGCTTCCGGGTCCTGCACGCGGCCGGCGAGCGAGACCTGCCCGACCTCCACGCCCCCGATGAGCGCTATGACCTGCGCGGTTACATCGACCACTTCGGCGAGGCGCTACTCGCCTCGGACATCGTCGTCTCGCGCGCCGGCGGCTCGATCTTCGAGATCGCCGCCGCCGGCCGGCCCGCAGTCCTCATCCCCTACCCGCACGCCACCGGCGACCACCAGACCTCGAACGCTCGCTACATGGAGCGGGCCGGAGCAGCCGTAGTCATCCCCGACTCCGAGCTCACCCCAGCGCGACTCGCCCAGGAAGTAGGAGGCCTCCTAGCCGACCGCGGCCGCCTCGTCGCCATGGGCCGAGCCTCCGAAGCCCTAGCCCGCCCCCAAGCCGCCCAAGAGATAGCCAAAGAGGTTCTCGAAGCAGCGGGCGCGGCCCCGAAGTGAAGCGAGGCCCGCGAAGTGAAGCGAGGCCAGCGAAGTGAAGCGCGGACACGAAGCGATGCTCAAAGCAACGCGCAGGCCCCAGCGTAGGGTCCGCGCCACCGAGCTTCGGGCGGGTGGGGGTGTCCGCCGCCGGCCAATTGGTGACGAGCCCGGCACACGAGCCCAACCCACCCCCACGCAAGCCCTGGCCGCCGGCAGACACC
>DATCEM010000133.1:0-4901 GCA_036510175.1 Solirubrobacteraceae bacterium
CGAGCGCTCGGTCCCGGCGACGTCACCGCCGTCCGCGAACGGTTCTCTTCGCTCGAGACGGGATTCGCCTTCCTCGATGCTCCCGGCGGCTCGCAGGTTCCGGACGAGGTCGGTGAGGCGATCGCCCGCTCGCTGCGTGAGGCGAGCGCGAACATGGGTGCGCTCTATGAGACCTCGCGGCGCGTCGGCGAGATCGTCCTCGAGGCCGAGGCCCGCGCCGCGCGTCTCCTCGGCTGCCGGCCCCACGAGGTGATCTTCGGGCCGAACATGACCTCGCTGAACTTCGCCCTGTCGCGCACCGCGGGAAGGGACTTCGCGCCCGGCGACGAGATCCTCGTCTCCTCCCTCGATCACGACGGCGGCGTCGCTCCCTGGCTCGAGCTCGCCCATGATCGCGACCTCGTGGTGCGCCACATCGAGCTCTGCGAGGACACCACGCTCGACTATGCCGACCTCGAGGCCAAGCTCTCCGAACGCACGCGCGTCGTCGCCTTCGCCTGGGCCTCGAACGCCGTGGGGACGGTGCTCGACGCCCAGCGCGTCTGCTCGCTGGCCCACGACGCCGGCGCGCTCGCGTGGATCGACGCCGTCCATTACGCCGCCCACGAGCCGATCGACGTCGCCCACGTCGGCGCCGACGTGCTCCTGTGCTCGCCCTACAAATTCTGCGGCCCCCACCTCGGCATGGCCTACGGCCGCGAGCAGGTGCTCGAGCGCTGGCGGCCCTACAAGGCCCGCCCGGCCCCGACGACACCCCTGGGGCGGCGCTTCGAGACCGGCACCCTCCCCTACGAGCTGCTCGCGGGCTTCAACGCGACGATCGACTACCTCGACTCGATCGGCGGCCTCGAGGCGATCCGCCCCTACGAGCGCGAGCTCGGCGAGCGCTTCCTCGGCGCCATCTCCGACCGCGTCACCGTCTACGGCCTCCCGAGCATGGACGGCCGCGTGCCGACCTTCCTCATCAACGTCGAGGGCGTCCCCGCGCCCCGCGTCGCCCAGCACATGGCCGACCGCGGGATCGGAGTCTGGGCCCACGACACGTGGTATTCGCTCGACCTCTACCGCCGCCTGGGCTACGACGATCAGGCCGTACGCCTCGGGTTCATCCACTACAACACAGCCGAGGAGGTCGACCGCCTCGTCGCGGAGCTCGACTCCGTCTAGAGCGAGCCGAGGACGGGGAGCGAGAGCCCGCAGTCCGGCGAGAACCCTGCCTGGTCAGGGCCGAGGGCGTTCACGACATCCTGGAGCGCCGGACCGTCGTAGGGCATCGCCAGGTGATCCGCCAAGTCGAGCGGACACTGATCCTGGAGGGTGATGTTGGTGACCTCGGGCCCGCTGAGAAACGCCGAGGTGTACGGGGTGACGACCTCGTCGTGGGTCGTCTCGATCACCGTGTAGCTGACGCCGGGAACGGTGTCTCCCCCGGCGCCCAGCTTCGCGAGGAAGGAGGATCCGACCTCCTGCTCGGTGCATGCCATGCAGTCGGCCAGGGTCGTGGTGGCGGGCAGACCGATGAAGGTGTCGCCGTTGATCAGCGCGAACAGGCCATCGAGGGTGGTGCCGTGGCTCGACGGTGCGAGCCCCACCAGGTCGTGGACGTACCGGGCTCCGCCGTCGAACTTGATGTACTGGCGGGGCATCATCCCGCCCTGGGACCAGCCGACGATGTCGACCTGGGCGGCGCCCGTCGACTTCAGTACTTGGTCGACGAAGACGGCGAGCTGGTTGGCCGACTGGCCGATCTCACCGATCGCCGAGACCCGCCCTCCGGTGAGCGCGGTGAGCGAGTCGGCTCCGTAGCTCAGGCCGTAGACGCAGTAGCCGTCGTCGGCCAGTATCGGACCCAGAGCCTGCCAGGAATCGGCGACGTTATAAAGCGTTCCCGGCAGGAGCACGACGGGATACGGGTGCGCGGCCGACGGCTTGCACGTCCACACGTTGACGCCGGGGGGCGAGGATGCCGGGTCGATGAGCTCGGCGGCGTAGCCGGTGGCCGCGGTCCCGACCGGGTAATGCGGAGCGGCGGCGGCGCAGGAGACGGCGGTGGCGAGGACGGCGGCGGCAAGCGCGGCGACGGACGCCAAGACGAGCATTATGTGACGGCACCCCTGCTGCACCGGACGATGCTAATCCGCGCCTACCCGCTGCCGGCCGCCCGCAGCACCGTGTCGAGCAGCCCGGGGAAGCGCGCCTCGAGATCCCCGCTGCGCAGCGAGTTGAGCCGCGAGGTCCCTTCGTGGCGCTGATGGATCACCCCGGCTTCGCGGAGCACCCTGAAGTGATGGGTGCACGTCGATTTGGTCACCGGGAGGTCGAGGCTGCCGCAGCTGTGCTCGACGCCGTCGCTGAGGCCGCCGACGATCTGGAGGCGGACGGGATCGCTGAGCGCGTGGAGCACCGCGGAGAGCTCGATCTCGCCACGCTCGGGCTCGCCGGCCGCGGGGGCTCGCGCTTCGGTGACAAATTGTGTCTCGGACATCCTCCACCCTCGATTGTACGACGTTTATCGTACATCTGCTAGCCTGCAGTCGATCATCGCACAGCGAGACCTGACAAGCAGATGAGCGAAGCGAGCGCGACCAACGGCGCCGCGGGCAAGGCCACCTCGCCCCACCTGCGCGCGACCCTGATCCTGGCCTGCCTTGGGCAGTTCATGGTCATTCTCGACGTCTCGGTGGTCAACGTGGCGCTGCCGGCGATCCGCCACGGCCTGCACTTCTCAGAGCAGGACCTCCAGTGGGTGGTCAACGCCTACACGGTCACCTTCGCCGGGTTCCTCCTGCTCGGCGGGCGCGCCGCCGACCTGATCGGGCGCCGCCGCGTGTTCGTCGGCGGCCTCGTCCTCTTCGCCCTCGCCTCGCTCGCCGGCGGTTTCGCCCAGAGCCAGGTGATGCTCATCGTCGCCCGCGCCGTCCAGGGCCTCGGCGCCGCCGTGGTCGCGCCCGCTTCCCTGACCATCCTCACCACCACCTTCACCAAGCCGGCGGAGCGCAACCGGGCCGTGGGCATCTGGGGCGCCATGGGCGGGGCCGGCGGCGCGGCCGGGGTCCTCCTCGGCGGCATCCTCACCGACGTCGCGGGCTGGCGCTGGATCCTCTTCATCAACGTTCCCATCGGGCTGGCCGCCGCCTTCCTGACCACGGTGTATGTCGCCGAGGGGCGAGCCGCGTCGCGGGGCAGGAACTTCGATCTCGCCGGAGCACTCGCGGCGACGATCGGGCTCTCGCTGCTCGTGCTGGGGATCGTCCGCACCGACGTGACAGGCTGGGGTGACGTCTCGACCATCGCCCTCCTGGCCGTCGGCGTCGGCCTGCTCGGCGTGTTCCTCGCCATCGAGGGGCGCTTTGCCAAGGCGCCGCTCATGCCCCTGCGGATCTACGCCTCGCGGACGCTGAGCGCGGCCAACGTCGTCGTCCTCTTCGTCGGCGCCGCCTCGTTCGGGATGTGGTTCTTCGTCTCGCTCTACCTCCAGGAGGTGCTCGGTTACTCGCCGATCAAGGCGGGACTCGCGTTCCTGCCGATGACGCTGTGCATCGTCGCCGGGTCGGTCATGGCCTCGCGCTTCGTCCTGCGGATCGGGGCCAAGCCGATGCTCATCGCGGGCATGCTCGCCCAGGCCGCCGGCCTGCTCCTGTTCGCGCGCGTCGCCGTCGACGGCGCCTACCTGAGCGACGTCGTCGCCCCCTCCCTGCTCGTCGCTATCGGTATTCCCCTGTCCTTCGTGCCCTCGACGATCTGCGCCGTCCAAGGCGTGGCGGCGCCCGAGGCGGGGCTGGCCTCGGCGCTCGTCAATACCTCGCGGCTCGTGGGCGGGGCGCTCGGGCTCGCCGTGCTCGCGGCGATCGCCACCGCACGCACGAACAGCGACCTTCGCCATTCCGGCGCCGGCACCCATGCCGTCCACGTCGCGCTGACCGGTGGCTTCCACGTCGCCTTCGCCGTCGCGGCCGGACTCGCGCTGGCGGGCGCACTCGTCGCCGCCTTCGGGATGCCGCGCGTGGTCGTGAAGAAGGCGGCCGCTCCGGCGCCCGAAGCGACGACACCGGTCGAGACTGCGGCCTGAGCTGGACGAAGTTCTAGTTCGAACCTCGGGTCTCATCCTTTGAGGGCCCACGTCCGATAGGTGGTCCATGACATCGCAAGACCACAAGCCGTGGTGGGAGCTCGAAGGTAAGGCGGCGCCGCATGACGAACCCATCGAGGCCGAGCGTGAGCGACTGCGCTCAGAGCTCGCCCGGGCATGGCGCTCGCATCTGGATCACCGCGAGAGCTGCCCACCCCACAGAAGCGCGCCCGCGCCCGGCACGAGCTGAAGCCGGCTAGGGCGCGGCCCTGGTCAGCGACCCCGCGATGTCGACCATCGCGGCGTTGCTCAAGCTGTCGACGAGCGTGTTGGAGATCCAGTACGCGGCGTGGGCGGTCCGCCACCCGATGAGGGTGATGTGGTGCCCGTTGAGGAAGATGAGCAGCCGCTTGTGGTGGACGGTGCGGATCTGCGCCGGGTTGGTGAGGATCGGCGGGTCACGCCACGTCGTGCCCTGGACGCCGTAGTACTCCCCCAGCGCGGCGTTGACGACCAGGGTCATCCGGTAGGCGACCTGCGGCTGCCCGGCCTGGTCGTGGAGCGTGTAGGCGCGCGGGTAGGAGCCGACGTAGACGCTTGAGGGGTTCGGCGCTTCGTAGCAGTTGGCGGTCTCGTCCATGCAGTACTCGGAGTCGCTGGCGATCAGGCGGGGGTAGTACACGGCCATGCCCAGGTTCCCGAGTGCCGCGGCCTGAGACTTGCCGTCGGCCGGATCGGCGGCCAGGCCCAGCGCCTGCGGGGAGGGTCCCGTGCTGCGGTGATGCTTCTTGGTCTTCGCCGAGACGGCCGCGGGGGCGGGAGCGGGCACGGG
>DATCEM010000134.1:0-2202 GCA_036510175.1 Solirubrobacteraceae bacterium
CCCCTGTGGGCGACCAAGCGCGCCCCGGCGGGCCGGGGTGTCACCTCTCGGACCGCCCATGATTACGAACCCTCGGCCTCGCAGTTCGGCTCCTTCGTCGAGGCGGTGGGCAAGCGCTACGACGGCCACTACACGCCGGCCGGGAGCTCGACGCCGCTGCCCGACGTCAGGTTCTGGGCGATCTGGGACGAGCCCAACTACGGCTTCCAGCTCGCGCCACAGGCGACGTCCAAGGGCGTCGAAGTCGCACCCGAGCTCTATCGCGGGCTCGTCGACCACGGCTTCTCAGCCCTGCGCGCCACCGGCCATGGCCACGACACGATCCTCATCGGCGACACGGCGCCCCGCGGCGCCAACGTTCCCGGCGTGGCCAACGGGATGGTCCCGCTGCGCTTCCTGCGCGCGCTCTACTGCGTGGGCTCTAACTTCCGGGAGCTGCGCGGCTCGGCGGCCGCCCAGCGCGATTGCCCGACGACGGCCGGCGCGTCGCGGCGCTTCCGAGCCCAGAACCCGGGGCTCTTCGACGCCAGCGGCTTCGCCGCCCATCTCTACACTTCCGGACAGGATTCCCGGCCGAACCTCCGCGACCCCTCGAACGAGCATGACTACGCGGGACTGGTCGACCTTCCCAACCTCGAGCGCACGCTCGATCGGTTGAACGCGACCTACGGCTCGCACTCGCACCTGCCGATCTACAACACCGAGTTCGGCTTCCAGACCGATCCCCCGAGGTCGCAGTGCGGATGCGTCTTCCTTAGCCCCGCCACCGCGGCGTTCTACATGAACTGGTCCGAGTACATCGAGTGGAGCAACTCGCGGGTGCACTCGGACGCCCAGTACCTGCTCTACGACGCGCCCGGCCCGCCTGGGCACTTGTCGACCGAGAGCGTGTTCTCGAGTGGCCTGCTCTTGTTCAGCGGCGCGCCCAAGGCCGACTTCTCGGCCTTCGAGCTCCCGCTTTACCTTCCGAGCACCTCGACCCGGTCGGGGCGGCTCCTCGAAGTGTGGGGTCAAGTGCGTCCGGGCCCGTACGCCAAGCGCGACACGGGCGCCGCACAGCAGGTCCAGATCCAGTTCCAGTCCTCCTCGGGTGGCGCCTGGACCACATTGAGCACGCCCACGGTCACGAACTCCGCCGGCTACTTCAAGGTCCCGGTCAGGTTCCCCTCGAGCGGTTCGGTGAGGCTCCTGTGGACGTATCCCTCAGGGTTCACCTTCCTCCCGCTCGACGCGTCGCCGGTCGTCACCAGCCGCACCCAGGCGATCAGGATCGGCTGAGCTCGTCACCGCCACGCGCGGACGAATAGACCGCGGCCGCATCGGGGATACTTCGGCGATGTCAGCCTCTGCGCTCGTGTGCCGGCTCGAGGCGGTGTGCGGCGGGGAGTATGTCCTGACGCACCCGCACGATCTCGCCACCTACGGCTCCGACGGCCTCGCGCAGTATCACCAGGCGCCGCTCGTGGTGGCGCGGCCCGGTACGGCGGCCGAGGTCCACGCCGTCGTGCGCGCGTGCTTCGAGGCGGAAGTGCCGTGGGTGGCCCGCGGCGCCGGGACCGGGCTCTCAGGAGGCGCGCTGCCCGTGGCCGAGGGCGTCGTCATCGCTCTCTCACGGCTGCGGCGCGTCCTCTCGATCGACCTCGACGACGGCTGCATCGTGGTCGAACCGGGGGTGACCAACCTGGCGATCTCACGCGCCGTCGCCCCCACCCACTTCTTTCCCCCCGACCCCTCGAGCCAGATCGTCTGCTCGATCGGAGGCAACGTGGCCGAGAACTCAGGCGGCGCACACTGCTTCAAGTACGGCTTCACCACGAACTACGTGACCGGCCTCGAGGTCGTGCTCAGCGACGGAACGGTCGTAGATTTCGAGCGTGACGCCCCGGGCTACGACCTGCTCGGTGCCTTCGTCGGCTCGGAGGGGACGCTCGGCGTAGCGACGCGGATCAAGCTGCGCGTCGTGCCCGTGCCCGAGAGCGTGCGCACCCTGGTCGCCTTCTTCGAGGACACCTCGGCGGCCGGCGATGCGGTGACGGCGATCGTCAGCGCGGGGATCGTCCCCGGCGCCATCGAGATGATGGACAGGCTCTCGATCAAGGCCGCCGAGGCGGCGACCCATGCCGGCTACCGGCTCGACGCCGGCGCCGCGCTCATCGTCGAGCTCGACGGGCCCGAGGAGGAGTGCACGGCCCGCTTCGATCA
>DATCEM010000135.1:0-2873 GCA_036510175.1 Solirubrobacteraceae bacterium
GCCCCGGCCAACCACCGCGTAGCTTCCCTACTCCCTTGCCGGACCGGCGGCCTCGGACGGGTCGTACCCGCGTCGGCCGGGCAGTTAACGCGTAGTGTTTGTTTGTGGTGCACGGAATCGTGAGACGCATCTTGCTGGCACTCGCAACAGTGTTGATCGCCATGGTCGCGTTCATGGGCTCGGCAGCGGCCGAGTATCGCGCCTCGCGCGCCACCTTCAGCGCTATCAACCGGCTGCTTGCGCCAAGCGCCCGCACTCTGGATGATCACCTCGTGTCTGTGGAGGTCAGTAGCGTCGGCCCGTTCGCGCTTGCGGCCGAAGGGGGTGGCCAGGGATATCGAGAGCTGCTGAAGCACAGCAGGGGCCGTTGGCTCAACGTCGCCGTTGTCTCCCTAGCGACAGGCCTGAAATGCAATGTCGCGCCGACGGCGGTAATCCACGACCTACACCTGCTGCGCTACACGTCCGGACATCGGTGCTACGGCCCGCGCTGAGAGGGCAGCGCCTGGAGCAGCCTGCCCGGTGGGACGTATCACCGTCCTACGCGGCCGCGGTCGTGACCTCGGCCACCGCGGCGACGAACTCGTCCACGTCCTCCTCGGTGGTATCCCAGGCGCACATCCAGCGCACCTCGCCCGTTCGCTCGTCCCAGACGTAGAACGCGAAGCGCTCCTGCAGGCGCTCGGCCGCGCCCGGCGGGAGGATGGCGAAGACGGCGTTGGCCTGCGTCGGGCGGGTCATGGTGACCGCCGGAAGCCCGGCGGCGGCGGCCGCGAGGCGCGCGGCCATCGCGTTGGCGTGGGCGGCGAGCCGGAGATAGAGCCCGTCGCTGAGCAGCGCGTCGAGCTGCGCCGAGACGAAGCGCATCTTCGACGCGAGCTGGAGCGACTGCTTGCGGAGGAAGAGAAACCCCTCGGCGAGCTCGGGGGCGAGGAAGACCACGGCCTCGGCGCCGAGCAGGCCGTTCTTGGTTCCCCCGAAGGACACGACGTCGACGCCCACTTCGGTGGTGAGCTCGCGCAGGGGGAGCTCGAGGGAGGCGGCCGCGTTCGACAGGCGCGCGCCGTCGAGGTGGAGCACGAGCTCATGGGCGTGGGCCGCCTCGGCCAGCGCGGCCACCTCCTCGACGCCGTACACCGTCCCGAGCTCGGTGCTCTGGGAGATCGAGACGACTCGTGCCTGCACCTGATGCTCATCGCCCCGCCGTGCGAGCGCCGCCTCGGTGACGAGATCGGGCGTCAGCTTCCCGTCGATGCCCCCGACGCACAGGAGCTTGACCCCGGCGATGGCCTCCGGGGCCCCGGCCTCGTCGACGCTCAGGTGGGCGGTGTGGGCGCAGATCACCGCCTCCCAGGGGCGGCATGCCGCGCGCAGGGCGAGCACGTTGGCCCCGGTCCCGTTGAATACCGGGAACGCCTGCGCGTCCGTGCCGAAGTGCTCGCGGAAGCGCTCCTGCACGCGTTCGGTCCAGCCGTCGTGGCCGTAGCTCGGCGCGTGGCCCTGGTTCGCCGCGGCGATCGCCTCGAGCACATCTTGATGGATTCCCGCCTGGTTATCGGAGGCGAATCCCCGCGTGCCCGTCATCCACCTGCCGCCAGCTTGGCCTTCAGCGATGAGTAGAAGATGGAGAGCGGGAACTCGTCCTCGAGCACGAGGTCGAGATAGCCGCGCGGATCCTCGGTCTCCTCGAGCGCGCGCGAGCCGGCGGCCCAGCGCGAGCCCGTGGCCGGGAGCACACTCGCGCCCACGAGGTCGTGCCCGGCGATCCAGTGGGTGAGCTTCGAGCGATCGATGCCCGCACGGTAGAGGTCGAGCACGTCCTGGCGCAGCGCCGCCACGCCGTCAGCGACGCTCCCCCATTCGATGGTCAGCCGGTTATCGGTCCAGTGCACGTGGCCGTGACGGTGCAGGTGGGCGAACAGGAGCTGGCCGCCGAGCCCGTCGTAATTGCGTACGCGTGAGCCGGTGATGGGAAAGCGCAGCAGCCGGTCGAAGAGGATCGCGTACTGGACGTGGCGCGCGAAGGCGAATCCCTCGCCTTCGAGCCGCACCGCCTCGCCGAAGGCGATCAGGTCACAGCGCAGCTCCTCCAGCGCATACATCCAGTAGGGCGCGCGCTGGCGGATCATGAACGGGTCGAACGGCAGCTCGCCGTGGCTGTGGTTGCGATCGTGGATCAGGTCCCAAAGGACGTAGGCGTCGCGGGAGAGCGAGGGTGAGCGGAGCAGGCACGCCGCGTCGGGAGGGAGATTGAGTCCGAGGAGCTCGGCGGCGGCCCCGACCACGCGGCGAAAGCGCTCGGCCTCGCGATCGCAGAAGATCGCGCCGAAATTATTGACCGGGCGATCCCTGACCGCGACCGTCTCGGGGAAGAGGACCGCGCACTCGCTCTCGTAGCCGCGCGTGTAGTCGACGAGCTCGACGGGGACGAACTTCGGGTTCTCGTACCGGGTGCGCTCGAGCTCTGCCACCCATTCGGGCCACGGGACGCGAACGATCAGCGCTTCGAAGCACGTCGCCCGCGAGGCGTTCTGCTTGTACATGGGGAGCACGACGAGGTGCTCGATCCCGTCCTCGCGGCACCGCTCGGGCCGAAGCTCGGCCAGCGCTCGCGTGAAGTCCGGCCGGGGGAACCCCGCCTGCGACCAGGCCTCGAGGTCGGCGACCACGGCGTCGAGATAGGTGGACTGATGCGGAAAGTGCGGGGCCAGCAGGCCGATCGCCGCCGTCATCGCCGCGACATGGCCGGGCGCGGCGGCGAGAGCGGGCGTGGCGGCGAGGCCGGGCGCCGCGGCGAGGCTGGGCGCCGCGGCATCGATGGAGCCGTCGGCGGACTGGAGGAGCGCCAGGGCGTCGCAGGCATCGCGGAGCCG
>DATCEM010000136.1:0-5458 GCA_036510175.1 Solirubrobacteraceae bacterium
GGTGACGCGGCAGTGGCCAAGGCGGTGCATTTCTCGCTCGTGTCCCCGGCCACGCTCGTCGGCCTTCCGCGCCGCTCGGTGCGCCTGCTCAACTGGGGTGGAGATCCCGCCGCGCTCGTGACCTACGGCGAGAATCTCGGCGGGATCGTGGTCATCGAGCAGGCGGCACCGTCCAGCGCGACGTCCTCGGGCAGCCAGAGCGGCGGTCACTCGGAGCTCTCGCTCCCGACCGTCTCGATCCACGGGGTCACCGGACAGGAGCTCGACACCGCGCTCGGCACGATGATCCGCTTCACCCGTGCAGGAGTCAGCTACACGGTGCTCGGGTCGGTCCCGCCGGTGGCCGCCGAGGCCGCCGCGCGCGGGCTCTAGGGAAGTGGCCGACGACCCGCCCATCGAGGTTCGCGGCCTGGTCAAGCGGTACGGCGAGATCATCGCGGTCAACGACGTCGACCTGACCGTCGAGGCGGGGGACGTGTACGGCTACCTCGGCCCCAACGGCGCGGGGAAGACGACCTCGCTGCGGATGATGCTCGGTCTCATCCGGCCGACAGCGGGCCACGTGCGCCTGTTCGGGCGCGACCCCCTGCTCGGCGCGCACGCGCTCGAGGGCGTCGCCGGCTTCGTCGAGGCGCCGCAGTTCTATCCGTACATGTCGGGGCGGCGCAACCTCGAGCTCCTGGCGGCCTACGACGGCCACGGGGCGAGCGACCGGGTGGACCAGGCCCTCGCTACGGTCGAGCTCTCGGGGCGGGCCGGCGACCGGGTCGGTGGCTATTCGCACGGCATGCGCCAGCGCCTGGGGATCGCCGGCGCGCTCCTGCGCGCGCCCAAGCTCCTGCTCCTCGACGAGCCAGCGACGGGCCTCGACCCCGCGGGGATGCGCGACATGCGCGTGCTCATCCGCCGGCTCGCCGACGAGGGGATGACCGTCCTGCTCTCGAGCCATCTCCTGCCCGAGGTCGAGGAGCTGTGTAACCGGGTGGCGATCGTCCGCACGGGGAAGATCGTCTACGAGGGGGCGATCGCCGACCTCAAGCGGGGTGCGGGCGCCACCTACCGGCTCTCGACCACCGACGACGAGCGGGCGATGGCCGTGTGCCGTGCTCAGCGGGGACTTGGCGAAGTGTCGGTCGCTCACGGCTTCATCTGCTTCTCGGCCGACGCGGCGGCGGCGGCGGAGCTCTCGCAGGCGCTGGTCGAGGCGGGCGCCCTGATCAAGATGCTCGCACCCGAGACGGTCACCCTCGAGGACCTCTTCTTCTCCCTCACCGAGGGCGACGGCGCCGGCCCGAGCGACGGTCCGGTGGCGTCGGCGATCTCGACATGAACCCGGGCGTGGCCACCGTCTATCGCTGGGAGCTGCGCAAGCTGCGCTACCAGAAGCGCACGTACCTCGGTCTCGGGCTGGCGGTCATCGTGCCCATCATCTTCGTCGCCGCGGTCAGCTTCAGGAACCACGGTCCCCACGACGTCGCCTTCGGCGACTACGTGGATCGCAGCGGGCTCGCGGTTCCCCTGGTCATCCTCCTCTTCGGCGCGATCTGGATGTTCCCGCTGATCGCGGCGCTCGTGGCGGGCGACATCGTTGCCTCCGAAGATCACAACGGCACGCTGAAGACGATCCTCACGCGTTCGCTCGACCGTGGCCAGATCTTCAGCGGCAAGGCGCTCGCCGCCACCACCTACGCCATCGTCGCCATCCTCCTCGACGGCGTCGTGGCGACCGTGGCCGGATGCCTGAAGTCGGGCTTCAATCCGCTCCAGAGCCTCTCGGGGACGGTGGTCTCGGCCCCCAAGGGCCTCGAGCTCGTGTTCGTGAGCCTGCTCATCTACCTGATCCCGATCCTCTCGATCGTGTGCATAGGCCTGCTCCTCTCGACGATCACCCATAACAGCGCGGCGGCGGTCGTGGGCACGCTGATGTTCTCGCTGATCATCCAGCTCATCGCCATCCTGCCGGGGCTCGGCGGGCTCCAGCCCTACCTCCTGAGTACCCAGTTCAACGCCTGGCAGGGATTGCTGCGCACGCCGACCGACTGGGATCCGATCATCCGCGCTGCCTGGGTGTGCGCGCTCTACGGGCTACCGGCGCTCGGGGCGGCGTACCTCGTCTTCCTGCGCCGTGACGTCGCCGGTGGGTGAGCGTCCCGACCCGACGCGCGTCCTCGTCGTCGACGACGACCCGCCGCTGCGGCGGATGCTCGGGCGGACCCTCACGGCCGAGGACTACGCGGTCACCACCGTGGGTGACGGCGGCGCCGCGCTGGCCGAGATCTCGAGCGACCGCCCGCCCGACCTCGTCGTCCTCGACGTGACCATGCCCGGGCTCGACGGCTTCGCCGTGTGCCGGCGGCTGCGCGCCAAGGGAGTCACCGTGCCCATCCTCATGCTCACCGCGCGGGATTCCGTCGCCGATCGGGTCAGCGGCCTCGAGTCCGGGGCCGACGACTACCTGGTCAAGCCCTTCGCCGTCGAGGAGCTCATCGCCCGCCTGCACGCCCTCACCCGCCGCGGCCGGGACGGCTCCCGCCTCGTGACCTACGGCGACCTGATCATCGATTCGGCGGCGCGGACGGCGACCCGGTCGGGGCGCAAGATCGAGTTGACCGGGCGCGAGCTCGAGGTCCTCGAACTGCTCGCTCGCGAGCCCCGTCGCACGATCACGCGCGAGCGCGCGATCGAGGAGATCTGGGCGGGCGCCGCGGAGCCCAACGTGGTCGACCGCTACGTCACCCGCCTGCGCCGCAAGCTCGGCGCGCCGCCGCTCATCCACACGGTGCGCGGATTGGGGTTCATGCTGCGAAGCTGACTCCCCGGGCGTTTGAGATGAACGACACCCCATCTTTCGCGACAGGCCGGGGCCCGCGCCGCCTCGCGGGTTCGCTGCGCGCGCGCCTGATCGCCGCCGCCACCGGTTCGATCCTCATCGCCGTCGCCCTCCTGGGCACGGCGGCCATCGTCATGGTCTCCCGCCAGCTCCACGACTCGCTCGACGGCGCGCTGCGCCACCAGGCGCAGGAGGTGGCCGTCCTCAGCGTCTCCGCACCCGCCCTGCTCACCGCGCCGGGAGCGCTCGAGAGTCCCCTCTCGGGTCGCCAGATCGTCGTCGAGGTGCTCGACGCCCACGGGCGGATCCTCGCGCGCTCGCAGGCCCTCGGCGCTCGGCTCCTGCCCAACGACCGCCTCACGCGCGCGGCGATCCGCGCCGGGCGGACCCAGTTCGAGGACATCCGCCTCGATGGGCGGCCGTTTCGCCTCTACGCGGCGCCGATCGCCGACGCCGGCGGCCCGGCGGCCGGCGGCGCCGTCCTCGTCGCCTCCGACGAGTCGGACATCGCTGACACCACGAGCCACCTGATCGTCCTCCTCATCCTCAGCGCGCTGGGCGCGGCCGCCCTCGCCGCGGTCGCCGCCGCGGGGCTCACGCGTCGGGGCCTGCGGCCACTGCGCGGGCTCGCGGACGCCGCCGAGGAGATCGAACGCACGGGCGACCCGTCCCGGCGCCTCCCCGAATCGCGCGCCCGCGACGAGATCGGCGGCCTCACCGGGGTGCTCAACCGGATGCTCGGCGGGCTCGAGCGCTCGCGGGCGAGCGAGCGGCGCTTCCTCGCCGACGCCTCGCACGAGCTGCGCACCCCGGTCACCACGCTGCGCGGCAACGTCGAGTACGCCGCCAAGTACGGCGCCGATCCCGAGATCATCGCCGAGCTCCAGCGCGACGCCACGAGGCTCGCCCGCCTCGTCGATGATCTGCTCGTGCTCGAGCGCGCCGGCGAGGCCTCCCCGCGCGGGGAGCTCGTCGAGCTCGACGCGCTGGCGCGGGAGGCTGCCGCGGCCTCTGATCGGGTCGAGCTCGGGCCCGTCACCCCGGTGGCGATCCGCGGAGACGAGCACGCGCTCAGCCGGGCGATCTCCAACCTGATCGAGAACGGCCTCGTGCACGGGCCCGATGGGGGGAGTGTCACGGTGAGCGTCCAGGCGAGTGGGGGGCGGGCGCAGGTGTGCGTGAGCGACGAGGGGAGCGGGCCCGACCCCGCCGACCGCGAACACCTGTTCGAGCGCTTCTGGCGGGGAGGCAGGGCCGCCGAGCAGCCCGGATCGGGGCTCGGTCTGTCGATCGTGGCGGCGATCGTCGAGCGTCACGGGGGTCAGGTGACGGTCGCGGGATCGACCTTCACCATCGACATCCCCGACGCAATAAGGGTTGCAACACCGCAACTCCGGGCAAGCTAGTCACGTTGTAGCCGTAACGTTTTATGTTTCAGGGACCGCCGGACCGCCCGCCGGACCAAGATCATGCCTCCGAATCCTGCCCTGCACTCCACGCTGGAGCCCATTGCGCGACCCGACACCGTGCCCGTGCTCGGCGTCCCGCTCGCCCTGACCGACTACGAACGTGTGCTCGCCTGGATCGAACAGATGGTCGCCCGGCGCGAGAAGGGCTACGTCTGCGTCGCCAACGTTCACACGGTGATGGCGTTCTCCGAGGACCCGGCCCTGCGCGACGCCGTCCTCGGGTCCTCGCTCAATCTTCCCGACGGCCAGCCGCTCGTGTGGGCCGTCAACGCGCTCGGCTACGACCTCGGTAGTCGCGTCTACGGCCCCGAGCTCATGCTCCGCGCCTGCGCCCGGGCGGCGAGCACCGGTCAGCGCATCTATCTCTACGGCGGCCACAACCAGGGGGCCCTCGTCGAGCTGGCGCTGAACCTGCGCCGGCGCTATCCCGGCGTCCGGATCGTGGGCGGCTACTCGCCCCCGCACCGCGCGCTCCACGACAACGAGCGCGCCGGGGTGATCGAGGAGATCAACCGCTCGGGCGCCGACGTCGTCTGGGTGGGCATCGGCGTGCCCAAGCAGGAGAAATGGATGGCAGAGATGCGCGACGAGATCGAGGCTCCCGTGCTCGTCGGGGTCGGCGCCGCGTTCGACTTCCACGCCGGTCGCGTGCCCCAGGCGCCCAACTGGATGCAGGAGGCCGGGCTCGAGTGGGCCTACCGCCTCGTGCGCGAACCGCGTCGCCTGTGGCGGCGCTACATGCGCTACAACCCCCGCTTCGTCGGGAGCTTCGCGCTCCAGCTCGTCGAGCACCGCCGGGCGCTGCGCGCGCGCTGAACGCGCTGCGTCCCCGGTCCGGGCAGACTCTCTCGTCGTGAGCGAGCCTCCAGTGGCATCGATCGTCATCCCGACGCGGGGGCGGGCCGGGTATCTCGACGTGGCGCTTGCCTCCGTCGCGCCCCAGGCCTTCGGTGCCGGCGCGGAAATCCTCGTGGTCACCGACGGCGAGGACGCGGCGACCTCGGCGGCCGCCGCGCGCCACGGCGCGCGCTTCGTGGCGCTGCCCGCCGGCGCCGGGGCGAACGCGAAGCGCAATGCGGGGGTCGCGCAGGCGCGAGGCGAGCTCATCGTGTTCATCGACGACGACGTGCAGGCGCCGGCAGGCTGGCTCTCCGCGCTT
>DATCEM010000137.1:0-2172 GCA_036510175.1 Solirubrobacteraceae bacterium
CACCCCCGCCCGCCTCGAGCCGCAGCTTGGGCGCCACCCCGCTCCGTGCGGGTGCTGGGCCGCGCGGCCGCTTTGGGAGCTTGGGGCGGGCCGTCGCGGGGGAATAGTTGTCGCAACTTCGTCGCAGTGTGTGTGCCCTGGCGCCGCTGCGTCTTCTGGCGCTGGCAGAATCGGTGTTATGAGCTCGACGAACCTTGGCGACAGTGCGGCGAGCGACTTCGCGCCCGCGGAGCCGGCTGGCGCCGATTCGCCGGCTGGTGGCGAGCATGCGGCTGGGCCGGTGGCGATGGCGTTTGCGGAGCGGATTCAGGCACTTGAGGCGCAGACGCTGTCTCCGCGGGCGACGCCGTCGTATCCGGCGCTTCGCGGCCGGCCGGAAGCGGACTGTGGGTTGCGGACGCCGTTCCAGCGCGACCGCGACCGGATCGTGCATTGCAAGGCGTTCCGCCGTCTGAAGCACAAGACACAGGTCTTCGTCGCCCCCGAGGGCGATCACTATCGGACGCGTCTCACCCACACGCTCGAGGTCACGGGGGTCTCGCGGACGGTGGCGCGGGCGTTGCGCTTGAACGAGGATCTCGTCGAGGCGATCGGCCTGGGCCACGATCTCGGGCATCCTCCGTTCGGCCACCTCGGCGAGGACGTGCTCGACCGCTGCTTGAAGGAGCGCTTTGGGCTCGCCTTTCGCCACCACGAGCATTCGCTGCGGATCGTCGATCGCCTCGAGCGCGACGGCCACGGCCTGAACCTCTGCGAGCCGGTCCGGGACGGCATCCTCAATCATTCCGGTCGCGCTCCGCAGCCCGCGACCTTCGAAGGGAAGATCGTACGCCTGCTCGACCGCGTCGCTTACATCAACCACGACATCGACGACGCCCTGCGCGCCGGCGTGATCGCGCAGTCCGACCTCCCCGCCGACGCCATCGCCGAGCTCGGCGACACCGGCTCGCACCGGATCGACGCGCTCATCCACGACCTCGTCGAGCATTCCGAGCTCGCCGGCGACATCGTCCAGGGCGAGCGGGCGGCCGCCGCCATGGGGAAGCTGCGGACGTTCATGTTCGAACATGTCTATCTCGGCCCCGAGGCCCGGCGCGAGCACGCGAAGATCGAAGGCGTCGTGCGCACGCTGTTCGATTACTACTGCGAGCATCCGGAGGCGATGCCCGCTTCCGAGGGCGACACCGCCCAGCGGGTCACCGACTACATCGCCGGGATGACCGACCGGTACTGCATCAGGATGTTCGAGGCGCTGAGCGTGCCCGTCGCGTTCGCCCCGTGAGCCGGTACACGGCGGACTCCCGAGACCGCGTCCGCGACGCGGTGGACATGCTCACGCTGGTCTCGCCGCGCGCCGAGCTCCGCCGCGCCGGGGTCAACAGCTACTTCGGTCTGTGTCCGTTTCACGACGAGCGCACGGGGTCCTTCCACGTTCTCCCCGACGACAAGCGCTACCACTGCTTCGGGTGCCAGGCCTCGGGCGACGCTTTCGATTTCGTCATGGAGACCGAGGGAGTGGACTTCGTCGGCGCGCTCGAGACCCTGGCCGACCGCTTCGGGGTCAAGCTCGAGACCGAGGACGAGGATCCGGCGGCGGCGGCGCGCCGGCGGAGGCGTGAGCGCCTGCACGAGCTCCTCGGGCGCGCCACCACCTACTACGCGCGCTACCTGTGGGAGGCGGACGAGGCCGCCGGCGCGCGCTCCTACCTGATCGGGCGGGGGCTCTCCGAGGAGACGCTGCGCGAGTTCCGCGTGGGGTACGCGCCGAGCGCGTGGGACCGGATCCTCCTCGCCTCACGGCGCGCCGGGTTCACCGACGAGGAGCTGCTCGCCGTGGGGCTGGCGCAGCGCTCCCAGTCGCGACCGGGGTCGATCTTCGACCGCTTCCGCGAGCGGATCATGTTCCCCCTCGCGGACGCCCGCGGACGGGTGCTCGGTTTCGGGGCCCGGGCGATGCGCGATAACCAGCGTCCCAAGTACCTGAACACCTCAGAGAACGAGCTGTATCACAAGGGCAATCAGCTGTTCGGCATCGACCTCGCCCGCGGCCCGGCGGCGCGGGCGGGGCGCGCCCTGCTCGTCGAGGGGTACACCGACGTGCTCGCGCTCCATCAGGCGGGGCTCCACAACGCGGTGGGGATCATGGGCACGGCGCTGACCGAGGAGCAGCTG
>DATCEM010000138.1:0-3311 GCA_036510175.1 Solirubrobacteraceae bacterium
CGCTCCTGCACCTGATCGCTTTCTTCACGGCCGGCGAAGACAAGCCGGCCCAGTCCTGGCATCTGCGCGAAGGCCTGTCGGTCTGGCACGCCGCGGGCCAGATCCATTCCGACATCCAGCGGGGGTTCGTCCGCGCCGAGATCGTCGCCTGGAAGGAGCTCGTCGACGCGGGCGGCTACGCCGGCGCCCGCGACCGCGGCACCCTGCGCATCGAGGGCCGCGACTACGCGGTAACCGACGGCGATGTCATCACCGTCAAGTTCACTCCCTGATCGCTCAGTGAATGAATGACGGCGGATCGGCGAACAGCTGCTGGGCCACCGAGAACGCCGGCTTATCGACTCCGCCGTAGGTGATCAGGGCTTTATAGGTGAGGCCGGTCGGGGGGTCCTCGGGCGGCGGGGTGAAGCCTCCCGTCCAGCCCGGGCGCACCGCGAACTCGCGCAGCGTCCAGTAGATCGAGCCGTTCATGAAGGGGAGCGCGTCGAGGTCATCGAGGGTGTTGCGCACGTAGTCGGCCTGGAACTGGTAGGTGCCCTTCACCTCCGGCGGACCGTTGTACTCGGCCTCGGTGCCGAACTCGCTGACCACCAGCGCCTGCCTCGGGTAGCGCTCGTGCTGAAGGGTGAGGAACGGGGTGAGCTCGGCGAAGCTCGCGGTGGAGTGTCCGGCCACGCCCGGATACCAGCCGAAGTAGTCGTTGATCCCGAGCACGTCCAGCTTCGAGTAGATGGGCTGAAGGGGGTAGCCGGGATAGCAGTAGATGTCCAGGGCGACCGGAGCGGTCGGGTCGAGCCTGCGCGCGAGGGGGATCGCCTGGCGCAGGTAGGACAGGGTGCCCGGCGTCGTGCTCGGGCTCGGCGAGAGCTCGTTACCGATCGAGTTGATCACCACCGAGGGATGGCTGCGCGCGGCGATGATCGTCTGCTCGAGCATCCGGAGCGCCCCCGCGCGACCGGCCCCCGTCGTGAGCACCGAGTCGTAGTGATACACGGGAGGCTGGTCCCACACGAGGATCCCCGCCTGATCGAGCTTGTCGAGCATCGCGTCGGAGAGCAGGTAGTGGGCGCGGGTGATGTTGGCGCCCAGCGACTTGAGCTCGGACACCGTCGTGTCGATGTCCGCGCCGCTCAGCGCCGCGCCGTGCCCGGGCGCGTCGTCGACGATCGAGGCGCCGTGGAGCCACAGCCGCTGACCGTTCAGGTACAGGACCCCGTGACTCACCCGGATGCTGCGCATCCCCACCTGCATCCGGTTCACCTGCTCGACGCGGTTCTGCGCATGGGTGGCCACCGAGACGCCGTAGAGGTAGGGGTGCCCGGGACCCCACAGGTCGAGGGGGCCGTGCACGGGGACCCGGAAGCTGACCCGGCTCGACGCGCCCGGGATGATCTCGCCTTCGCCGTCCACCGTCGAGGTGACCTCGCCCGCGGGAGAGCGGATTCTCACCGTCAGGCTCGGCGAGAGCGCGACCGGAGAATGGTTGGTCAGGGTGCCCACCACGAGCAGGTCGCCGCAGCTGTAATGGCACCCGAGCTGGGGCATGACACCGAGGTTCTTCAGCTGGATCCTGCCCACGGGCTCGAGCGTGACCGGCCGCACGATGCCCCCGTAGTTCCACCAGTCGTAGGCAAGGTGACCGGGTCTGAGGCGATTGTCGACGCGAACGATGAGCTGGTTGCTCGAGTCCGCTCGCAGCGAGGACGCGGGGAAGGTGAAAGGCACGTAGCCGTCGGAGCTCTGGCCCAGGTAGCGGCCGTTGAGCCACACGTCGGTGACCGTTCGCGCCTCTCCGAAGGACACGTCCCAGCCGCGATCGCTCGCCGCCGGTGGCCCCCTGAAGGTGATGCGGTACCACCCGACGCTGCCCACGTCCGACGCGGCTGAGATCGTCGGATTGAACGTGTTGGGGACGGTGACCGCAGTCCAGGCGAGCGTGGTCGCACCACCGTGGTCCCAATTGTCTTCGAGCCCGATGTTGCGGGGGTCGGCCAGATACTGCCAGCCCTGGGTGAGGGAGATCGGTTGCGGCGGGTTGAGGGCCACGGGGCCCTTGGTCGTGATCAGGTAGCTCGGCCCGGGCGCGTACTCGAGTCCCTGCACCAGGGTCTTGACGATCACCGCGGCGAAGCAGATGATCGCCAGGATGAGCTCCGCCTTCAGCAGCCGTCGCTTGCGCGACGGCAGCGGGTTAGTCGACTTCACCGCTCCCCAACCGCTCCGCTAGCTTGCGCATTCCATGTAGACGGGCCGCCTCCGCGCCACCCACCAGGTCCGTGGCGCGATCGGCCGGACGATCCACTCGGATGGCTCTCAACGTAGCAATATCGCGAAATTTGCGGAGGTTTGCGCCGTTATCGCGCAGCGCGGCGGCGACGCGTGGTCGCTCCTCGTCCGCGCGCTCGATCGCCGCCTCGAGCGAGCCGTGCCGATCCAGTAGGTCGGCCGCCGTCTTCGCGCCGATCCCGGGCGCTCCCGGCAGCCCGTCGGAAGGATCACCCCGAAGGGCGATGAAGTCAGGGACGAGCGAAGGGGGAATGCCGTAGCGGTGCTCGACCTCGGCGGGATCGACGTCCTGCACCCCCGCCCCGCCCATCTTCAGGTAGAGCACGGTGACCGCATCGGAAGCGCACTGATACAGGTCCCGGTCGCCGGTGAGGATCAGCGTCCGGCCGCCGGCCGACGTCTCGACCTGCGCGAGCGAATGGAGCAGGTCGTCGGCCTCGAGCGTCGGCGCGCAGTCCGAGCTCCAGCCGAACGCCCCGAAGAGCTCGGGGGCCACCTCGAACTGCCACGCGAGGGCCTCGGGCACCGGTGGCCGGTCCGCGTGATAGCCCGGGTAGGCTGCGACGCGATACTCGGCGGCCTCGGCGCCGAAGCACACGACGACCGCCCGCGGCGAGCGGTCCTCCACGACGCGAAGGAGCAGGTTGGTCGCCCCGAGCAGAGCATTTACCGGACGTCCCTCCGCGCCGACGATCGACTTGGGCAGCGCGAAGAACGAGCGATAGAGGATGAAGGGGCCGTCGACGACGAGCAGCGGGCCGGACATCAGATCGTCACGGCGGGCCCGTCGAGGCCGTCGTAGACGATTCGGTAGGCGCCGTGGCGGGGTGGGGCCACCGCGTAGCTGCCGCCGCTGCCCAGGCGGGCGTGGCGGATCGTGCGCCAGGCTCCGGAGCGCCGCTCCTGGATGGCGATCCGCGCTCCGCTGGGCCCGGGGAACACGGTTCCCGCCAGGTCGGGGAGCGCGGCGACGCGGGCGATGAGGACGCGCATGAGCGGGAGCGGCAGGGCGATCTCGGCGGCCC
>DATCEM010000139.1:0-2283 GCA_036510175.1 Solirubrobacteraceae bacterium
CGGTTGGGGATCTCGAAGCCGACGTAGCGCGTGGGGAGCTGAACTTTACGCCGCTCGGGCTTGGTCAGGAGGGCGCACACCTCGAGGGTGGCCGGATTGCGTGCCCCGAGATTGCGCAGGAGGTACTGGAGCGTGAGGCCCGAGTCGACGATGTCCTCGACGATGAGCACGTCGCGGCCCTCGATCACCGCGTCGAGATCCTTGAGGATGCGCACGACGCCCGACGACCTGGTCGCCGATCCGTACGAGGCCACGGCCATGAAATCGACCTCGCACGGCACCTCGAGCTGGCGCATCAGGTCGGAGAGGAAGAACACCGCCCCCTTGAGCACGCCGATGAGCACGAGGTCGCGACCCGCGTAGTCGCGCGAGATCTCGGCTGCGAGCTCGCGCACCCTGTTCTGCAGCTCCTCGGGTTTCACGAGGATGTCCCCGATGGCGTCGTCGTCCACCGCGTGGCAGTTTATGGGCTGACCTGCCCGAGGGCCGGGGGCGTCTCCACAGCGCTCAGATATAAGGCTTCGCGCGTCTCGTCGGAGACCGGGTCACCGCAGGGTCGCACTGAGCCGAACGGCCTCGCGCGTCTCGGCGGTGACCTTGAAGCGCTCGGAGGTGGCCACCCCCGCGACCCACACGATCTCGCCGCCGAACTCGACCACGGGGACCGTCGCACGCCGGGCGCGAGCGATCCGCCGCGCGGTGAACAGATCCTGCAGGCTCTTGGTGCCGTCGAGGCCGAGCGGGGCCATCCGGTCACCGGGGCGCCACGTGCGCACCAGCAGCTGCGCCCCGAGCGCGTCGCGATCGAGGCTGCCGGGCCGGCGCTCGGGGGGTCCGACCTCGCAGCGGACCTCGTAGGCGCCGAACCCGACGGTGCCGGGCACGGCGAGTCTGACCTCGTCCGGGGGAAGCGCCGGCTCGGTCGCGAGCTCGAACCGCAGCACGCCGTATTCGGACACGGCGCGCACACCGGACCCGAGGTCGAGCGACACCGAGCCCTGGTCGCAGAGCGCCGCGAGCTCGTCGGCGCGGCCGGCGATTCCGGGCGCCGGCCGGTCCACCGCGAGGTCCGCGAGCCGCTGGACCACGAGCCGCGCAAGCGCCTGGGGGAGCTCACGGAGCCGGGCGAGCTCGATCTCCCGCCGCTCCCCGAGAATCTCGTCGAGCAGCGAGTCGAGGACCGTGGCCTCGTCGCGCAGGATCTCGACGAGCGCGAGCACGTTTGCTTCCGCCGCGGGGTGGATCGCACGCAGCGCGGGCACGAGCTCCCCTCTGATTCGCCCGCGTGCGTAGTGGCGCTCGGCGTTCGTCGCATCGTCGCGCCAGGTGAGACCGCGCTCGTGGCAATAGGCGCCGGTCTGCGCCCGCGTCAATCCCAGGAGCGGCCGCACGACGACGCCGTTACGTTCGCGCATCCCGAGCAGTGCCCGCCGGCTCGGCGCGCAGGCAAGCCGGTAGAGCACTCCCTCCACCTGATCGGTCGCCGTATGGCCGACCGCTACGTCGGAACCGGTGCTCCGCGCGATCCGCCCAGCAGCTTCGTAGCGGACGTCGCGCGCCCATGCCTGGACGTTGCCCCGCGGGGGGGGGCCGTCCGGACGCTCAACATCGAGGGGAAGGCCAAGCCGCCGGCACAGCCGGACGCAGTGGCTCTCGTCCTCGTCGGACTCCTCGCGCAGCCGGTAATTGACGTGGAGCGCCCGGACGGCCTCGGAACCGACGATGCGCGCCGCGATGTCGAGCAGGCAGACCGAGTCGCGGCCGCCGGAGAGGAGCACGAGGACCGGGCGTCCCTCCGCGAGCATCCCGCCGGCGCGCACCCGCTCGAGGATGGGGAGCGAGCTCCGGGGGAGCTCCTTCACCCCGCCTCCGGGATCCGCGCGAGGAAGATCTCGGTCGGTTCGGTGAACCCCTTCAGCCGCACCTCGGCGATCCGCTCGAACTCGAGGTGCGATCCGGCCTGGTCGACCACCGGCTTGGTCACGAGAACCTCGCCCCCGGCGGAGCGGGCGGCGACGCGGGCCGCGATGTTGACGTCGCGGCCGAAGTAGTCGCCGTCGCGGTAGATGGCATAGCCGTAGTGGATCCCGATCCGCGGCAGCGGGCGCTCGGTCTGCATGCTCTGGAACCCAACCGACCAGTCGGTCAGGGTGGCGGGGTCAGACCCGACGACCATCACCTCGTCGCCGATCGTCTTGATGATCCGCGCCTCGTCGGGCAGCGTCACCTCGACCGCCTCGACGAACCGCTCCACCGCATCGACCGCCTGCAGCTCACCCTCCT
>DATCEM010000140.1:0-4165 GCA_036510175.1 Solirubrobacteraceae bacterium
TCCCGAGGCGAACGTGGCCCACATCGAGGCCGACGGTGCCGTTGACCCGTCCTTCAGCGCTCCGACCAGCGGGACCGTCGTCGCGCTCGCGCTCAGCGGCGACGGCCGTCTCCTCATCGGCGGGGACTTCAACGAAGTCGATGGCTCGCCACGCGAGAACGTCGCCGCCGTGGACGAGGCGACGGGAGTGCTGGATCGGAGCTTCTTCCCCACCGCCGACGGCTATGTGCGGGCGTTCGCGGTCGCCGGCGGGATCGTCTACCTGGCCGGCGCTTTTCACTCGGTCGACGGTGTGAGCCGTAACGCGCTCGCAGCCGTCGATGCCGTGACCGGCGCGTTGGACACGACGATCGACGTCGACACCGATGGAGTGATCGAAGCGCTTCTGATCAGCGGGTCGACGCTCTACGTCGGCGGCCAGTTCTCCACCTTCGGCGGTCTTAGCCGCAACGGCCTGGCCGCCATCGACCTCGGTACCGGGGATGTCGACTCGGAGTTCGCGCCGAGCACGGTCGGGACGGTCTTCGCGCTCGCGGACTCCGGCTCGGAGCTCTACGTCGGCGGGAGCTTCGCCTACATCGCGGGCGCCATCAGACTCAACGTCGCCGCGCTCGATCCCACCACGGGCGCGCCGGACCAGCAGTTCTCCGCGTTCACGATCCAGGCGGCCACGAACTCTGCGCCGCAGTCCTTCGGCACCGTCGACGCGTTGAGCTTCGACGGGTCGAGGCTCGTGATCGGGGGCGCGTTCACCAACGTCGACAGCTCCCCGCGCGACAACGTCGCGGCGGTCGACGGCGTGACGGGGGCGATCGAGAGCGACTTCGATCCCGACACCGATGGTCAGGTCTATGCGCTCGCGCTGTCGCCGGGGCTCCTATACGCGGGCGGCGAATTCACGAGCGCCCCGCGCGTCCTGCGCGACGGCTTGGCGGCGGTGAGCACGAGCACCGGGGCGTTGCTCGATGGCTTCGACCCGCCCACCACGGCGTCCACGACCGCAGTGGCGGTCGGCGACGGGCGCCTGTACGCGGCGACGCGGCTGACCCCGCGAGGGCACGACGTGATCGCCCTCAGCCCCGCCACCGGCGCCCAGCTGCCGGGCTTCACCGTCCACGTCTCCGGGTCGATCTCCGCGCTCCTCTACGCCGACGGCCGTCTCTATGTGGCGGGCTCCTTCGGCTCGATCAACGATGTCCGCCGGCGCAACCTGGCGGCAGTCGACGCGGCAACGGGAGCCGTCGACCCGGCATTCGACGCAGTCGTCGGCGCCAATCACGACGAGGCCTCGGGGGCGCTGGCGATCGCGGCGCAGGGAAGCGAGATCTACGTCGGCGGGACCTTCACGGCGGTGGATCACCACGTGCGCTACTCGCTGGCGGCGATCAGCGCCGCGACCGGCAGGCTGGAGCCGTTCGACGTCCCGCTCGGCGGCGGCGACGGCGAGCTCGCGACCGTGGCGGCCCTGCACCCCGCCGGGGCGAGGCTGTACCTCGGCGGCAGCTTCAACCGTGTCGGCGGCCTCGAGCGCTTCAATCTGGCGGCCGTCGACTCGGGCTCCGGAGCGCCCGACCCCTGGTTCCGGGCCAACACCAACGGTGCGGTCGCAGCGCTCGCCCAGGTCGGCCGCGGGCTCCTGGTCGGGGGCAGCTTCACTCAGATCACGGGGCACCGCCACCCCCACGCCGCCGAGCTCGACCTCGCGACAGGCGATCCGACGGCGGGGTTCCAGCCCGATCCCGATGGTGACGTGAGCGCGCTGCTCGGCGCGCCCGGCCTGGTGGCGCTGGGCGGGGCCTTCACTCACGTATCGGGCGTGCTCCAGCAGTACCTGGCCATGTATCCGCTGACATCGAGCGGAGCACCGTGAGCCGCGGCCGGCCACCGATCCGAGCCCGCTCAACGAAGCTGCTCGCCGGCGCGATCCTCGGCGCGATCCTCGTCCTCTCGTGCGCGACGGCGCTCGCTGCCCGTCTGGACACGTTCAGGGCGGGCATCCCCAGCGAGGCGTACCCGACCGGGCTGGCCTCGCACGGCGGGGCGGTGTTCTTCGCCGAACCCGGCACCGACGAGATCGGCCGGGCGACGGCGGACGGCGCCGTGACGCAGGTCGCCGCGCCGGGCGGCCCGACGTGGCTGGCGTTCGGGCCCGACGGGGCGCTGTGGTACTCGGCTACCGAGGACGGGGCGATCGGCCGGATCGGCCGTACCCACACGGTGACCGAGTTCAGGGCGGGCCTGCCGGCGGCGTCGGCGCCGGCACAGATTGTGTCCGGGCCCGATGGCGCGCTGTGGTTCGCCGACGATGGCACCGACGCGATCGGCCGGATCACCACGAGCGGCACGGTCACCGAGTATCCGCTCGCCCCGGGCAGTGGCCCCCTGGGGATCGTCCCAGCGCCGGGCGGCTTGTGGTTCACGGAGTCCCGGCGCGGTGCCGTGGGCTTCATCACCCCCGCGGGCCACGTCACGCAGCTCGTCTCACTCGGCCGCTACTCCGCGCCCGCCGGGATCGCGTACGGCCCGGCGGCGAAGCTGTGGGTGGTCGAGAGCGCCGCCGACCTCGTCGCCGAGGTCCAGCTCACCGGGACGTTCATGAACTCGGGCGGGAAGGTGGTCAAGGCGCCCGCGGTGCTGCGCACGGTTTCGCTCCCGTCACTCGCCGGGCCGTTCGGCATCGCGGTGGGGCCTGACGGGAACTTATGGGTGACCGAGCTCGACGGCGGCCGGATCGCTCGCGTCTCCCCGAGCGGGGCGCTGACCGAGTTCGGTCCCCGCGGCGCCGTGACCGGGGTCAAGGCCGGAGTCCCCCCGCACGCGCTGGCGGGCCCGGAGGGGATCGTCGCCGGTCCGGGCGGCGCACTGTGGTTCACCCTCCACGACGGGAACGGGATCGGAAGGATCTATCCCCCGCCGCCATGCCGGGTTCCCAGGCTCACCGGCTACACGATCAGGCGGGCGGAGCAAGTGCTCGAGCGCTCGGGTTGCCTGCTCGGCGGGGTTCGCAACGTCGCTCCTGCGGCCGGGGTCAAAGCGCCGAAGCAGGCGCTCATCGTCGGCCAGCCCAAGGCCGGAACGGTACTGCCGGGCGAATCGCTGGTCACGATCACCGCCGACTGAGAGCACCGTCGATGCTCAGCCTCATGGGACGAGCGGTCCGCTCCAGTGCGAGTCGCGTGATCACCACGCGTGTGCTCGTTGAGATGGCGCCTTGGCATTCTCCGGTGTCGCCGTAGGAGCATTCCCCCGGCGATCGGAAACTGATCGTCACCGACCGGCTCCTCGCCAGCTTGTCGAACTCGCGCGTCAGCTCGCTATCGAGCTCCGCCGTTCCCCACGAAGGCTGCGCGCCCGTGCGCGCGGCGGCAAGGGCCTGGTCGAGCGCGGAGGTGACATCGATCTCCTGGTCGCCGCCGGCGCAGACCGGCGGGCTCGCCGTCGTCGAGCCTTCGAGCCCCAGCGTCAGCGCGATCGGGTCATAGCCGTCCGCTCCCGTTCGCAGCTCGAGGCCGGGCTGGTATCCGGCGGCAGTGGCGAAAGCGCCGGCACAGCTCCAGGGAAACGTCGTGCAACTCGGGTACTCGAGCCCCTGGCCGCTGAAGCGGTAACTGTCGGACGCGTCGGTTATGACCCCGTGAGCGGACACCGCGCCGGTGTGGGTGATCGTGAGCGCCCGCGAGCCGGCGGCCGAGCCGAGCCGGCTGAGCGTGGTGACGGGAACGGTGATCGGCGCGTACACGGCGGCGATCCTCGCCTCGCGCGCCTCGCTCTCCGGCACGGATATCGTCGTCTGCTCTCCCGAGCTCGGGTCGGTGCACACCTGCTCGCGGCTGGTGGACTGATCGAAGCTCGCGTCGTACGTGACCGCGATCCGCACCTGCGCGGCATAGGCGAACCCGCGCGGGATCGACGGCTGGTGCCCGGGCCGCTGGCCCGTCGACGCGCGGGCCGCCGGCACGGCGAGCAGGGCGGCGAGCGAGCCGCACACGAGCACCGTCCATGGCCTTCTCCACATCGTGGGCAGAGACTGGCACGCCGGGCCGTGACCCGCAACCTACGCGGCCAGCCCGGGCCACCACTCCCCGAGCCGCTGGAGCGCCTGCTCGGCCTCTGGGGCCATCGCCGGGGCGGGCGCGCCCGCCGGCACGGGGGCGCCCGCCGGCTC
>DATCEM010000141.1:0-2677 GCA_036510175.1 Solirubrobacteraceae bacterium
CGACGACCAGCACCGCCAGGTCGGCGAGGCGGAGCTCCGTCGAGGTTTCGAGGACGAGGCGCTGCTCCTCGCGCAGCCGCCGCTCCGACGGGATCGGCAACGCGTCGAGGTCGACGGTCAAGCGGTCGAGCTGGTAGGCGAGCGAGCGCGGGTTGCCGGGATCGAGCAGGAGGAGATCGAGCAGCGTCTCGAGCTGCGCCTGGGACCGGTAGCGGAAGCGGTAGGTGATGATGCTCTCCGCGGCCGTGAGCACCGACTCGAGCAGGAGGCTGTCGGTCGCCGTGCCGCGAGCCTGGGTGACCGTGGCGCGGAGCAGCGACAGGAGCTGAATGCTGCGCTCGATCCGGCGCCCGGCGTCCATGAAGCGCCACCCGAGGTCCCGCACCATGCTCTCGACCCCGAGGCCGCCGAGGGCGAGCAGGCCCTGCATGACCTGCTGGAGCGCCGACTGGACGTGGGCCTGCTGATCGTGGGTCGGCCCCTTGAGCTCGGAGATCGCCCGGTCGAGCGGGCCGACGACCAGCCACGTGTCGCGCGAGAGCTGGTCGCGCACCGCGTACGCGGCATCGATCAGGGACCGCACGGCGTGCGCGAGCGCCCCCGGGCGCTGATAGTTGACCACGAGGTCGAGGAGCTCGGGCTCGGGCGAGGTCAGTCGCTCCTGCGACCCTTCGCCGACGAAGCCCGGGTAGGTCGAGGTGATCGTCGTGAGGGCCACGAGGAGGGCGCGCAGCGCCGCGATCCCCGCCGGATTGGCGCTGCCCTGGAAATCGCCCTGCCGGTCATGGATCGTCCGCAGGAGCCGGGTCATCGCCTCCGCGCGCTCAGCGTAGCGACCTAGCCACCACAGGTTCTCCGCCGCGCGCGAGGGGATCGAGGACATCGGGTCGATCCCCTCGACCGCGGGTCCCGACTGCAGCCAGAAGCCGGTCAGGCGCTCGGGCTCGGACGCAAGCACCCAGGTGTCCTTGGCGATCGCGCCCGCCTGATTTGAGATGCGGCCGTTGCTCCCGTTGGGCGCGACCCGCGTGAGCCCGCCCGGCATCACCACGTAGGAGTCCTTGCGGGCGACGGCGAACGCGCGCATGACGCTTCGGCGTGACTCGAGCCCGGTGGAGGTGAGCGTCGGCGCGGAGGCCATCGCCAGCGCCTCCTGCCCGACCCAGGCGAACGGCCGGTGCTCGATGCGGCGCCCCAGCTCGTCGAGCTCGCCCGCCGAGCACTCCCATCCGAGGACAGATCCCGTCCCCGCCTCGCGCGACACCGGACGCAGGATCAGGCTCGCGAGATTCGCGAGCACGTGGCGGCGGCCCTCCGGCACCCCGCACCACCAGGTGGGCACGCTCGGGAGGCGCAGCGGCGTCCCGAGGAGGTGCTCGCTCAGGCGCGGGAGGAAGGTCATGAGCGCCGGGCTCTCGAGCACGCTCGAGCCCAGCGTGTTGACGACCGAGACCGACCCGCCGCGGGCCGCCTCGACGAGGCCGGGGACGCCGAGCTGGGAATCGGGCTTGAGCTCGAGGGGATCGCAGTACCAGGCATCGACGCGGCGCAGGATCACGTCGACGGGCTCGATCTGGCCCACCGAGCGCATCCACACCCGCCCGTCGCGCACGGTCAGGTCGGACCCCTCCACGAGCGAGTAGCCGAGCGAGGAGGCGAGCACCGCGTGCTCGAACGCGGTCTCGTTCCACGGTCCCGGGGTGAGGACGACGATTCGCGGATCCTCGACCCCGGGCGGCGCCACCTCCTGGAGGGCGACGCGTAGGGAGCGGAAGAAGGGGGCGAGCCGGTGCACCTGAGAATCGCGGTACAGGCTCGGGAGCACGCGCGAGATCACCGTCCGGTTCTCGAGCGCATACCCCGAGCCTGATGGCGCCTGGGCGCGGTCGGCGATGACCAGGCAGTGGCCCTTTTCGTCGCGTCCGAGGTCGGCGGCGTAGCTGAAGAGCTGCTGGGTGCCCGGCAGGCGGATCTGGTCGCACTGGCGCAGGAACCCCTCGTGTCCGAACACCACCTCGGGCGGCAGCACGCGCCGGCGCAGGAGCTCACGCGGTCCGTAGAGATCCTCGAGCACGAGGTTGAGGAGCTCCGCGCGCTCGATCACCCCGGTCTCGATGCCCTCCCACTCACGGCTGCTCACGACCGCGGGGAGCGGGTCCAGCAGCCAGCGGCGTCCGGGCCGTGGAGACTCCTGGTAGGCGTGGTAGATGACGCCGTCCTGATCGAGCAGCCGGGTCGCCTCCTCCTGACGGCGCAGGAGCTCGCCCACGCCGAGCTCGGCGAAGGCATCGGCCAGGTGCGCCCAGTGGGGGCGCGGCGCGCCGGCGCCGTCGACCATCTCGTCGTAGCAGCCGGGCAGGGGACGGTAAGCGGGCGGTGGTGGCGGGACGGTGCTCGTCATGAGATCTCGGGGGCAGCTTCGTTCCCTGTCAGTGCGACCCTGACGCGACGGAGATCGAGAGTCCGAGGGTATTCCCCTTCGCGGCGGACGTCGGCAAGCTCGATCCGTCCCGGAGTGTGGCCCGTGGGCTCGAAACGGCTTCCCCGGCGAGCCTCGGCGTCCTTGGCGTTGACCGGGAGACGCGCGTAGGCGACGCCCCCGGGATGGACGACGTGGTAGGTGCATCCCCCCACCGAGCGAGCGCTCCAGCGGTCGACGATGTCGAAGACGAGCGGC
>DATCEM010000142.1:0-2417 GCA_036510175.1 Solirubrobacteraceae bacterium
CGGGCCAGGCTCACCCCGCGGCCGGGACGATCGGCGCGAACCGCGGCGCGAACCGCTCTGGCCAGCAGCTCCACTCGGTCGACCCCGGCGACGCGGGCGGCGTCGGGCACGCGGTCCCACAGGGCCAGCGCCCGCTCACAGTGGCCCTCGGTCTCGGCGAAGGCGAAAACCCGCTCGGCGTCGGCGCTCGCCTGGACCGACGCCTCGAAGGCGTGTACGAACTCTCCCGCGGCGTACCAGTGGTGCGCGAGCTCCCCCGCCACGCCGATCCCGGTGGCGGCGAGCTCCGGCCGCCGCACCAGGGTCCGCGCCAGCGCGGCGTGGAGCGTCGCCCGCTCGCTGGCGAGCAGATCGCGGTACACGGCCTCGCGCACGAGCGCGTGGCGGAATCCGTACAGGACCTCGGCACCGCCGCCCTCGCCGCGCGGCACGAGCACCTGGTGCGCCAGCGCTTCGCGCAGCGCCGGCGCGAACATCGCCTCGGGCACTTCACCGACCGCCCCGAGCAGCCGCTCGTCGACCGCGCGCTCGGCGACCGCCGCGAGCGCCAGGAGCCGGCGGGCCGGCGGCGAGAGCCGCTCGATCCGGAAGAGCAGCAGATCGCGCAACGACGCCGGGAGCTCGCTGCCGTTACCCGCCGCGACGAGCTCCTCGGTGTAGAAGGCGTTGCCCTCCGAGCGCTCGAACAGACGCTGCACGAGCTCGGGAGCGGGCGGTGCGCCGAGGATGCCCTCCACCTGCTGCGCCACCTCCTCGCGGGTGAACGGCGCCAGCTCGACGCGCCGTACTCCGCGCACGCGGGTGAGCTCGGCGACGAAGGCCCGCAGCGGGTGCTCGCGATGGAGCTGCTCGGCGCGCAAGGTCACGATCAGCGCGAGCCGCCCGCCGCGCCCCGCGCGCACGAGGAAGGCGAGGAAGTCGCGGGTCGAGGGATCGGCCCAATGGAGGTCCTCGACGATGAACACCACCGGCCGCTCGCTCCCGAGCGCCGTCAGCAGCTCGAGGAGAAGGGCGAACACCCGGGCCTGGCTCGATTCCTCGGGCCCGACGCCGCCGGCGTCGGCGGGCCCGAGCTCGGGCCACAGCCGCGCCAGCGCGCCGCGCTCGGCCGCGGTCAGGGCTTCGAGCACGCCGTCCTCGCGCAGAACCGGGCGCAGCGCGGCGACGATCGGCGCGTAGGCCAGCTCCCCGTCGGTGAGCTCGAGGCATTCCCCGATGAGCACGAGCTTGCCCTCGGCGCGCGCGCGGCGCTCGAGCTCCGCGACCAACCGGCTCTTGCCCACGCCCGCGTCGCCGGCGATGAGGACGACGCCCGACTCGCCTTCGAGCGCCGCCAGCTCGCGCTCGCGACCGACGAAGCGCTCGCTGGACACGTGGATGCCCGTAGCCTCGCCGACGCTCTCGGTCACCGTGACCTCGACCGCGGGCGCTGCGACGAGGCGAGACGGGTCGCGACCCGTCTCGCGCGCCGGCAGCGCGGACGGCGCTGCGGGCAGCGGCTCCCACATCAGCTCACACACTGGGACCGCCCCTTCCAGCCCTCTGAGCTCGAGCTTCCCGATGCGCGCGAAGGAATGGTCGCCGCGGCGTCCCACCATCGTCCGTGTCACCTCGCTGAGGAGAATCTGGCCCCCTCGTGCCTGGGCGCACAGGCGCGCCGCCTCCACCACCGGCGGACCGAAGTAGTCGCCCTCGCCGCGACTGGCGTCGCCCATGGCGATCCCGATGCGGACCTCGAACCGATCATCGGCCTGGCGGTTTCGAAGCTCGATCCGCTGCTCCATCGCGACGGCACACGCGAGCGCCCCCGCCGCGCTGGCGAACACGACCATCAGGCCGTCGCCGAGGTTCTTCACCTCCCGCCCGCCCGCGGATACGACCGCCTCGCGGAGGAGGGAGAAGTGCTCGACGCGGAGCTCCTCGGCGCGCTCCGGGCCGACGCGCGAGGCGAGCTCCGTCGAACCGACCAGGTCGGTGAAGAGCATCGTTACCGTCTCGACAGAACCCATCGACACCCCAATCGCCCGGATCCGATCCTACCGTGCAGGCGAGCCCGACCCTCGCAGGACCCGGCTGTCGTCGGGCCGCCGGCGGGTCACGCGCGCCGCGTCGAGGTGCTCGAGTAGGGCCTGGGCGTACTTGCGCGAGGTGCCGAGCTCGTCGCGCAGGCGGGCGAGGGTGACCTGACCCTCTGCGCCGGCGATGCGCTCGACCACCTGGCGGACGTCGGCGATCGCCTCGGGGTGGGCGTGCATCGAGCGCCCGATGCGCACGGCCCGCCCGGCGGCCTGGAGGGCGCGCAGGCTTGCGGCGGCCTCCTCTCCGAGCTCGGCCTCGCTCGGCGGCTCGTGCCCCGCCGCGCGCAGGCGCTGCTCGAGCGCGAGCGCGGCGTCGTCGAGCGGCGGAGGGCCGGCGGG
>DATCEM010000143.1:0-9488 GCA_036510175.1 Solirubrobacteraceae bacterium
GCGCTCCTCATCGCTCAGCTCGATTCCAACCGCCACCAACGGCATGATCGCCTCCACGCTCGACGACATTGTCGAGCCTGGATTCGCCGCTCCAGCAGGACATTCCTGGTTATCCACCGAAACAACCGGACACAGTACTAGGGCTAGCGCTCGAGCGTGATCGTCGCGCGCGGATAGCGTGGCGATGAACCTCACGTCCGTGTTCGGTGACGTCTCCGCGCGCGAGCCCACAGGTGACCGGCCCCGGCGACCTTGCGAGTCGCCCCAACGCGTGCAGCCTCGCAGTGAGAGCATCGGACGGGCGTTTGATGCCCAATCGTGATGCCCAATCTTCACTCCGACCATGATCGGCCCCCCGGCCTTTCGCAAAAGGCGCCTATCTCCAGCGGCTTCCCCAATGGGCGGTGACGGGCTCGAACCGCCGACTTCCTGCTTGTAAGGCAGGCGCTCTACCAGCTGAGCTAACCGCCCGCGCGGCGCCGGATGGTACTGCGGAATCGGTCGGCGGTCGTGCTTCCTTGTGCGGGTGGGCGGCGCCCGGCGCCCGGACCGGCCGCGGTTACGTGGGTGTAGCATCGACGGGGTGGACGATCCGAAGCTCGACCTGAGCAGGCTGGTCACCGCGGCGCGGCGCGGCGCGTCCCGCGCTCCCGGTCAGCTCGCCGATGGGGTGTCGCGGATGGTTCAGCAGGCGCCCGACGAGCGACTCGAGCGACTGATGAAGAGTCCTGCACGTCGCATGATTCTCGAGGGCGTGTTCTGGCAGATGCCCCAGCGCCTCGACGGACAGCGGGCTACGGGCGTCAATGCCGCGGTGCTCTGGCGGATCCGGGGCCGGCCCGACGGCGGGACCGACGACTTCCGGCTCCTGATCTCGAATGGGTCGGCGCGCACGGTCCGGGGGACGAGCGACGAGCCTCCGCTTCCCGTGCTCACGATGACCATCGATGGCGTCGACTTCCTGAAGCTGATCAGCGGCAGCCTGGACCCGGTACGGGGGTACCTGAGCGGCCGGGTCGAGCTCGCCGGCGACATCATGTTCGCCGCCAAGCTGGGCGGGATGTTCAGGGTGCCGGCCCCGCGGATCGCCTAGGGCGTCGATTCTCGAACCGCGCCGCGGAGCGCGGGGACATGCCCCCGGAGGGACTCGAACCCTCATCCCACCGCTTAAAAGGCGGTTGCTCGGGCCAGTTGAGCTACGGGGGCCCCGCCATGCTAAAGCTCAGCGCGCATCTGCCGACGTAGGCTGACCGGGGCGGGGCCGCCAAGTACCCCCAGGGGGAATCGAACCCCCGCTACCAGCGTGAAAGGCTGGCGTGCTTACCTCTACACCATGGGGGCGGGCCATGAAGTCTACGACCGACGCCGTCCCGTCTGCCCGCACCGCGCCCTCAGTCGGGCTTCTGCATGACCAGGCACACCGAGGTGAACACCGATCCCCGGAATCCGAGGAGTATGTGGGGGTAGAAGCTCCCGGTCGCCGGCTCGGGCTCCTTCCCCGTCCGCAGGCGCGTGAGGTTCTCATAGCTCGCCGCCGACACCGAACGATCGAGCGGCTGGAGGAGGACGAGCCCGGACGGGGCGACGATCAGGCGCTCGAGCTCTCGTGCGGTGAGCACGTCGACACCGGAGCGCCGGCGTGGGGTCGCGCGCCGGCGGAGACGGCCCAGCGAGGCCACGCGCAGGGCGAAGTCGACCGGGGCCGCGCTCAGCACCTGCCGCCTGACGAAGCACTCGGTGATGATCACCGCGTGACCCCCGGGCCGCAGGACGCGACCGATCTCGCGCGCACCGCGAGCGATGTCGGCGGGGGCGCCGAAGTGTTCGATCGAGGACACCGAGAACACCACATCGAAGCTCGCGTCGGGAAACGTAAGCTCGCGGCCGTCCATGTAGGCAACCTCGAGCCGCTCCTCGCGGTAGGAGAAGGGCGCGTGCGTGCTCGGGTCGCTGAGCATCGAAGGCAATGCCTCGCGCTCGGCGAAGCTGCCGGCCCCGTAGATGTCCGTGGCCACGATCCGGCCGACGCGGTTGGCGAGCCAGAAGACGATCCGCTCATCACCGGCCCCCACCGCCAGCGCCTCGGTGCCGTCGTGGAGCCTGCCGACCTCGCGCAGGAAGAGGGCGAGCATGGCCAGCTCCCATGCCTTGCGTTCGGCGTGCCCGCGGGCATCGCGCTCGGGGATGATCTCGCTGACCATCGCGAGGAACTCGGGGTCCTCGAAATCGGCGAGGTCGCAGAGCTTCACGTACTGCCGCGACAGCGGCGGCCCGCCCAGCCCACCCGGCGCGCTCAGGCGGGGCCCGCCAGCTGCGCCATGAGCTCGACCTCGAGGAGCATTCGCGGGTCGATGAGCGCCGAGACCTCGACCATCGTCATCAGCGGCCGGACCAAGCCGAAGAACTCGCCGTGGGCCCGGCCCACCTCGTCGGCGCGCGAGATGTCGGTGACATAGATCCTCGTCATCACGACGTCCTCGATGCGTGCTCCGACGCGCGCGAGCTCGCGTCCCAGCCGGCTGAAGATCTCGATCGCCTGCTCGTAGGGCGTGCGCCCGATGACGACGCCGTTGCCGTCGACCGAAGTGGTGCCGCCCAGGAGCACGAGCTGACCGGCGAGGACAATCCGGCTGAAGCCGTACTCGCCCTCCCACGGCGAAGGGGGATCCCCGGCGAGTCGCTTGATCTCGGTCAATGCTTGAAGTGCCGGCGGCTCGTGAAGATCATCGCGATCCCGGCGGCGTCGGCCGCTTCGACCACCTCGGGATCGCGGACCGAGCCGCCGGGCTGAATGATCGCGGTGATCCCCGCCTCGATCGCGAGCTGCGGTCCGTCCGGGAAGGGGAAGTAGGCGTCCGACGCCATGACCGCGCCGTGGAGATCGCTCCGCGCCTTCTCGATCGCCAGCCGGACGGAGTCGACGCGGCTCATCTGACCGGCGCCGACGCCGACGCTCGCCAGATCCTTGGTGAGCACGATCGCGTTGGAGCGCACGTGCTTGCACACCTTCCAGGCGAACGCGAGCTCCTGGCGTTCGGCCTCGGTGGGACGGCGCTCGGTGACGACCTGGGTCTCACCGGCGTCCTCGAGATCGCGGTCCTGGACGAGCATGCCGCCGATCACCTGGCGCATGGCCGGCTCGAGCGCGCCGACCGTACGCCGCTCCCGGTCGCGGAGGATGCGCATGTTCTGGCGCTTCTCGGACAGGAGCTCGAGCGCGTCCTCAGAGTATCCGGGGGCGAACAGGACCTCGATGAACTGCTTCACCAGCGCCTCGGCGAGCTCGAGGTCGACGGGACGGTTCAGGCAGACGATGCCGCCGAACGCCGACATCGGATCGCAGGCGAAGGCGCGCTCGTAGGCCTCCCGGACGGTCGTTCCCAGGGCGGTTCCGCACGGATTGTTGTGTTTGACGATCACGCAGGCGGGGACGCGAAACTCGCCCAGGAGGAGCCGCGCCGAGTCGAGATCGAGAAGATTGTTGAACGACAGCTCCTTACCTCCGAGCTGGCTGATCATCGAGAGCACGTGAACGCGGGCCCCGACCTGTGAGTAGTAGGCGGCGCGCTGGTGCGGGTTCTCGCCGTACGGGAGGTCGAGCTCCTTCTCGTAGGCGCGCACGAACAGCGGTGGGAAGTCCTCGCGCTTCTCCTGGAACCACCGGGTGATGGCGGTGTCGTAGCGCGCGGTGTAGGCGAACGCCTCAGCGGCGAGGCTCTCGCGGGTGGAGAGGGAGAGACGGCCGTTGGACTCGCGCAGCTCGGCGAGGACGGCGTCGTAGCTCTCGGGGCTGACCACCGGCGCCGCGAAGGCGAAGTTCTTCGCCGCGGCGCGGATCATCGTGGGCCCCCCGATGTCGATGTTCTCGATCACCTCGGCCTCGGCGACGCCGCGCCGCGCCGCTGTGCGTTCGAAGGGGTAGAGGTTCACGCAGACGAGATCCACGAGCTCGACATCGTGCTCCTCGGCGGACTGGAGGTGCGAGGTGTCGGAGCGCACGGCGAGGAGGCCGGCGTAGAGCTTCGGATGGAGCGTCTTGACGCGGCCGTCCATGATCTCGGGGAAGCCGGTGAAGTCGGAGATCGCGCGCAGGGGCACGCCCCCCTCGACGAGCGTGCGTGCGGTGCCGCCGGTCGAGACGATCTCGATCCCCAGCTCAGCCAGGCCACGGGCGAACTCGATGATTCCCGTCTTATCCGAGACCGACAGGATCGCCCGCGCGACCCTTACCTCGCCGGCGCCGACCGGGCTCGTGGACGTCCTCAGCTCGGTTCCCTCGTTCATCCGCGCTCGACTCTACCGACCGACGATGACCCGATGCGGATTGGCGGGATCGAACGAGACGGAGCCGCGAGCAATCAGGCGAACCGCCTCGGGGAGGAGCGCGTGCTCGATCGGCCGCAGGAGCTCGATCACCTGTTCGGGGTCACGCGCATCGCGCAGCTCGATCGCGCGCTGGAGGATCACCGGCCCCGTGTCGACACCACCGTCGACGAAGTGCACGGTGACGCCGAACACCTTGACGCCGTAGCGCACCGCCTGCTCGACTGCGTGAATCCCCGGGAAGGCCGGGAGGAGAGCGGGATGGACGTTGATCACCCGGTTCGGGAAGCGCGCGAGGAAACCGTCGCTCAGGAGCTGCATGTATCCGGCGAGGACGATGAGCTCGGCGCCCTGCTCCGCCAGCCAGTCGGCGATCGCCAGGTCGCGCTCCTCGCGCCCTGAGTACTCCTGCGCGGGAAACGTCCCCGTGGCCACGCCGACCGCCGCCGCGCGCTCGAGCGCCATCGCGTCGGGCCGGTTCGACGCCACCGCGACGATGGCGATCCCGTCGCGACCGTGGACCTCGTCGAGCAGTGCCTGGAGGTTCGTTCCCTCTCCCGAGACGAGGACGGCAATCCTCATTCTCAGCCCGCGTTCGCCGGGTGGGACGCCGGCCGGATCACTTCGATCCTCATCATCGGCCCGCGTTCGCCGGGTGGGACGCCGGCCGGATCACTTCGATCCTCATGCGGCCGTCAGCTTGGGAAAGCGCCCGCCCGTCGAGTGCAGCGAGCCCGACTGGAGCATCGCGTCGACGCGGCGCATGACATCGGCGGCGTGGAGATGCGCGAAGGTTCCGTACTCGCGCAGAGCGTCGTAGGAGTACTGGGCGATGACCTTCGAGCGCCCGCCGCGCAGGATCTCGACCGCGCGGGTGCGGCCGACGGGAGGAGTGGCGGCGCGGACGACGTCGAGAATGGCGGCCTCGAGCTCCGGCGCCGAGTCGAGGGCCGCCGCAACGGCCACCCCGGCCTCGAGCTCGGGCGCCCGGGCGAGCACTGCATCGCCGGCAGCGGCCCCTCCCGCCGCGGCCCGGCGCGCGGGTCGCGCGCCCGATCCGGCCTGCCGGGCGCGCGCGGCGGTGCGGACCGGCGCGGGCACGGGCGGGAGCACGAGCTCGGGCTCGCAGACGTCGCAGCATGGGACCGAGGGTGAGGGGTCGGTGTGGTCGCCGAAGTGGCGGAGCATCGCGCGGCGCCGGCAGCGGCCTGACTCGACGAACTCCCAGATGGCGCGGTAGTGGCGCCAGCGGATGCGCTCGGCGTCGTTCGCCGAGGAGCGGCTCGCCGAGTAGGCGCGGCGGTCCCAGTCGGCCCGCAGCCGCCCGGCGGCGCGGTCCGGCGGGGCGGGAGCGGGCTCGATCACCTCGGCGCGCACCAGGTGGCCGAGGATCGCCCGCGCCTGGTCCTCGTCGCCGCGACTGTCGCTGCCCGCGACCGAGGCCAACTCAGCGAGGGAGACGTCGTAGCGACCGTTCTCCCCCGCGGCGCGCAGCCGCCTCCACACGCGCTCGAAGGCCCAATCCGGCACCCGGGCGCGCTCGATGAAGAACACGTGCAGCCCCTTGTCCTTCTGGGCGCTGAAGAGCAGGCACCGCGCCGGCGACCCGTCGCGGCCCGCGCGCCCGGCCTCCTGGTAGTAGGCCTCGAGGGACTGCGGGACCGAGGTGTGCGCGACGGTGCGGACGTCGGCCTTGTCCACGCCCATGCCGAAGGCGTTGGTCGCCACCACGACCTGCGCCTCGCCGCCCATGAAGCGCCGCTGGGCCGCCGCCCGCTGCTCACGGTTCAGGCCGGCGTGGTAGACGACGACGTCCTCGCCCCCGAGCTCGAGACCGGACCGGATCACGCCGGCCACCGACTCGCACGCGGCGCGCGTGCCCGCGTAGATGATCGCCGGCAGCGCCCCCTCCACCCCCAGCGCCGCCACGAGCCGCCGCTGCCGGTCCGCGTCGGTGGCGCACGGGACGACGGCGAAGCTCAGGTTCGGACGATCGAAGCCGGTGGTGACGCTGACCGGATCGCGCAGGCGCAGGCGCCGGGCGATGTCGACGGCGACGGGCGGCGTCGCCGTCGCGGTGAGAGCCATGATCGCTCGCGCCTCGAGATGTCGGGCGGCGTCGGCGAGGCGGAAGTACTCGGGGCGGAAGTCGTGCCCCCACTGGGAGACGCAGTGGGCCTCGTCGACCACGAAGAGACCGATCCGCGCCTGCCCGAGCGCGCGCACGAAGCCCGGCGAGGCGAAGCGCTCGGGCGCGAGGTAGAGCAGCCTGACCTCGCCCTCGATGACCCGCTCGAGCGTCCGCGCGTTGGCGGCCCCGCCCTGCTGGGCGTTGATCATCTCGACTCGACCAGGGGCGATCCGCGTGAGCGCATCGACCTGGTCCTGCATGAGCGACACGAGCGGGGAGACGACGATGGTCAGGTCCTCGCGCGTGAGCGCCGGCAGCTGGTAGCACAGCGACTTGCCCGACCCCGTGGGCATGACGACGAGGGCGTCCCGGTCGGCGAGCGCCGCGGCGACCGCCTCGGCCTGGCCGGGTCGGAAGTCCTCGAAGCCGAAGTGGGCGTGCAGCGCCGCGCGAGCGTCCATAGCCGCTCCGAAGATAGCGGCGGGATCGGCGGCTGCGGTCAGCGCGCGATGATCGCGAGGACGCTTCGAAGCAGTCCCGTCACCTGAGCGACGAGCGCGTCAGCAGTACTTGCGCCGGCGGACGCTCAGGCGCGGACGAGGGGAAGCTCGAACGCGTACTTACCGTTCGCTTCCTCCTCGGTCCCGGCGAGGGGATACTCGCCGGTGAAGCAGGCGTCGCAGTGGGTGTCGCGGGTCACGCCGACGGCCTTGTAAACGCCCTCGAGCGAGAGGTAGTGCAGCGAATCGGCAGCGAGCTCGGCCGTCACCTCCTCGACCGTGCGGTCGTGGGCGATCATCTCCTCGCGCGTGGACATATCGATGCCGTAGTGGCACGGGTGCTTGATCGGTGGCGCGGAGATCCGCAGGTGGATCTCCGCCGCGCCGGCGTCGCGGAGCATCTGGACAATCTGGCGGGTGGTGTTGCCCCGGACGATCGAATCATCGACGACGATCAGGCGCTTCCCGGACACAACCTCAGGCAACGGGTTGAACTTCAGCCGCAGCCCCTGCTTGCGCAGCTCCTGCCCGGGCTGAATGAACGTCCGGGCGACGTAACGGTTCTTGATGAAGCCGTCGTCCTGGGGCAGGTTGGCGGCGCGGGCGAGCCCGCGCGCGGCGGCGTTGCCCGAGTCGGGGACGGGGATCACCAGGTCGGCCTCGACCGGTGCCTCGTGCCAGAGCTGCTCGCCCATCTTCCCGCGCGCGACCTGGAGCACCGTGCCCGCCATCCGCGAGTCGGGCCGGGCGAAGTAGATGTACTCGAAGACGCAGAAGGCGTGGCGCTCGGAGCCCGCCACCACGTGGGTGCGGAATCCGCCCTCGGTCAGGGTGACGACCTCGCCCGGGTAGACCTCGCGCAGATAGCGCGCGCCGATCAGGTCAAAGGCGCACGATTCGCTGGCCACGACGTAGGACGGGGGTCCGTCGCCACCCTCCATGACGCCGAGGGCGAGGGGCCGCAGGCCGTGGGGGTCCCGGAAGGCAACCACCGCATCGTCGGTCATCACCACCGTCGAGAAGGCACCCTTGAGCCGCGGCAGCACGTCGGCGACGGCATCCTCGATCCGCTCGGCGGGATGGGCGGCGAGGAGCGCGGCGATGATCTCCGAGTCCGAGGTCGAGGCGAACGAGACGCCGAGCTCGCGCAGCTCGGCGTGGAGCTCGACCGCGTTGATCAGGTTGCCGTTATGGGCGAGGGCGAGCTCACGACGGTCGCCGCGGACGATCGGCTGCGTGTTCTCCCACTCCGAGGACCCCGTCGTCGAGTAGCGGACGTGGCCGATCGCCATGTCGCCGAGGAGCGAGCTCAGCTTGTGCTCGTCGAACACCTGGGCGACGAGGCCCTGGTCGCGCAGCGCCATGATGTTGCCGCCGCGCGGAGTGGTGGCGATGCCCGCGGACTCCTGCCCGCGGTGCTGGAGTGCGAACAGGGAGAAGTACGCGAGCCGGGCGACGTCGCGCTCAGGCGCGTAGATGCCGAACACGCCGCACTCGTCACGCGGTCCATCGCGTTCTTGGATCGGATCGGTCATTCGGACCACACCGCACCTGAAGCGTACTGAACGAGTCCATGGTCTCTGACGGCGCGGAGCTCGGAAACTGCGACTTCGAGGCTTCCCGGGATCGCCAGCGTGTCGCCGCCGACACGGCCGATGATCCGACCGAGCGCGCTCACGGCCTCCTCGGGACCCGAGACGACGAAGGCACAGCCGGGCGCCTCGCCGAAGAGCTCCTGCACCCCGCCGTCGATCCTCACCTTGATCTTCGCCCCGATCCCGCCGGCGATGCAGCATTCCGCCAGGGCTACCGCGAGGCCGCCCTCGGCGATGTCATGCGCACTTGTGAGCGCCCCGGCGCGGACGGCATCCCGAACCGCGACATGCGCATCACGGACGGCTTGCGGCTCCATCACCGGGAGTCCGCCCGCCGGCGCGACCCCGCGGAGCTTGGCCACCTCGGAGCCGTTGAGCAGCGGGGCGTAGGGTCCGACGAGGGCGATCGCGTCGCCGTCGGTGGCGAAGCCGAGCCTGCCCGCGCGTGAGGCGTCGGGGAGCCGGCCGACCATGCCGACGACGGGGGTCGGGAGGATCGGCCCGGTCGGGGCCTCGTTATAGAGGGAGACGTTACCGCCGATGACGGGGACGCCAAGTGCCTCGCAGGCGCGTGCGAGACCCTCGACCGCCTCTTCGAGCTGCCAGGCGACGTGGGGCTTCTCGGGGTTACCGAAGTTCAGGCAGTTGGTCAGTCCGAGGGGCTCCGCCCCCACGCAGGCCAGGTTGGCCGAGCACTCGTACACCGCCTCGGCCGCCCCGGCTCGGGGGTCGCAGGCGACGCGGCGACCGTTGCCGTCGATCGACACCGCGAGCGCCGCGCCGCCGGGAAGGGCGAGCACGGCCGCGTCGGCTTCGTCGGGGCGGCGCACCGTGCGCGAGCCGACGATGGAGTCGTACTGCTCGAAGACCGGACGGCGCGAGGCGAGGTTCGATGAGGCGAGCAGGGCGAGGAGGAGCTCGCGCGGCGATTCGCCGCCG
>DATCEM010000144.1:0-3443 GCA_036510175.1 Solirubrobacteraceae bacterium
GATGCGGGACTGGCGATCGGGGCCGTGCTCATCTCGCCGGGACAGGGCCGCCTCATCGACCGCCTCGGCCAGCCCAAGGTGCTGATCTCCTCGGCCCTGATCAGCTCGGCGGCGCTGCTCGGGCTCGATCTCGCGGTCCACCGGCACGTGGGCATCGCCCTGCTTACCGCGCTCGCCGCGATCGGCGGCGGGGCGCTGCCGCCGATGTCGGCAGCCATGCGGGCGCTATGGGCGTCACTGATCCCCGAGCCGAGTCGCCGCGACACCGCGTTCGGGCTCGAGGCTGTGCTCACCGAGGTGTACTTCATCGCCGGGCCGCTGCTCACCGCGGTCATCGTCGCGGTCGCGAGCCCTTCGGCCGCCGTGGTCACCTCCGCCGTGCTCACCCTCGCCGGGACCGCGGCGTTCGCCACCTCGCGCCCGTCGCGCAGCTGGCGAGCGGCCAGAGCCGAGCGGACGTTCGCGGGCCCGCTGGCGGGCCCCGGAATGCGCACGCTGGTCCTCTCCGTAGTGCCGATGGGCTTGGCCTTCGGGACGCTCGAGGTCGCGATGCCCGCCCTCGCCACCCGGCATGGGGACCCCGCCGCGGCGGGCATCCTCCTGGGGGCGCTCGCCGGGGGCAGCCTCATCGGCGGGCTCCTCTACGGAACTCGGACCTGGCGGGGATCGCTGGCGCAGCGCTACGTGTTTCTCAATGCGATGTTCGCCGCCGGCATGGCGCCGCTCATCGTCGCCGGCGCGATCCCCCCCATGGTCATCCTCATGGGCGTGGCGGGCTTCACCCTGGCGCCGGTCAGCGCCTGCGCCTTCGCGCTCATCGAGGACGTCGCGCCCCCGGGCACCACCACCGAAGCCTTCTCGTGGATCTTTACGGCAAACATGACCGGAGCCGCCGCCGGAGCCGCCGCTGCCGGCGCCGTGATCCACAGCTCGGGCATCCGTGCCGCCCTCCTGATACCGCTGTGTGGGGTCGGCGTGAGCTTCCTCATCGCCCTCGCGCGTCGGCGGACGCTGGCACCCCTACCCGCTGCGGTGGCGAGCCGAGCGCGCGCGAGCGTGGTGGCCGGTGAGATCGAACCGGTGGTCGCGGTCTCGACGATGGTGAGCAGCGGCCGTCGGGTGAATCGTGCGATCGACGGCTCGCCCCGCCCGCTCCCGGGCGCGGTGCCCGCTCCGGCAGCACATCGGAGCGTCCTCGCCGCCGGACTCGTGGTCGCCGCGGCGGTGCTTGGCTATCGTGGGCGGCGTGAGCGCTCCGATCCGCATCGCCGTTCTCGACGGAGATGAGACGGGCCAGGAGCTGCTCGAGCAGGCGGTGCGGGTGCTCAAGCCCTCGCTGCTCGAGCTCGACCTCGAGCTGAGCCACTTCGACCTTTCGCTCGCCCATCGCCGCGCCACCGGTAACGACGTGGTCCACGCCGCGGCCGCCGCGATGCGGGAGACCGGCCTCGGCCTGAAGGCGGCGACGATCACGCCGGAGGGAGCCGACGACGTCGGCTCACCGAACCGGATCCTGCGCGAGGAGGTGGAGGGGAAGATCATCGTCCGCACCGGCCGCCGGCTGCCCGGCGTGCCCACGATCGCCGGAGTCCACTACCCCATCTCCGTCGTGCGCATGGCGGTCGAGGGGGCCTACGGCTCGGAGCAGTGGCGGGAGGGCGAGCCGGGGTCTCCCGACGAGGTGGCCCTCTGCACCGAGCGTATGACGCGCTCGACCTGCCGAGCCGTCGCCGAGTACGCCTTCCGGACGGCGGAGACGATGCGGGCGCGCGTCTACGGCGGCCCGAAGTGGACCGTATCGCCGGTTTACGAGGGCATGCTCAAAGAGGAGCTCGACGCGGCCGCGGCCCGCCACCCCGACGTCGCCTACCACCCCGTCCTCATCGACGCCACCTACGCCGGACTGCTCTCCGGCGCCACCGACGTTCCGCTCGTGATCCCGGCCCTCAATCGCGACGGCGACTGCCTCTCGGACCTCGTCCTCCCCATGTTCGGATCGATCGCCGGCGCCGAGTCCGTCCTGCTCGCCTTCGACGATGCCTACGACACGACGGTGGCGATGGCCGAAGCGCCTCACGGCACCGCCCCGGCCCTTCAGGGAAAGGACCTGGCCAACCCGCTGGCGATGATCCTGGCCTGCGGCGCCGTCCTGCGCCACGCGGTCGATCGTCACGGTCCGGGCGCAGCGCGCGCCGCGCGCGCGATCTACGAGGCGGCCTTCGAGACCATCGCCGCGGGCACGAAGACCCCGGACCTCGGGGGACACGCCGGCACCACCGAATTCACGAACGAGGTGGTCAACCGAATCGCGGCCAAGGTTGAGGTCTCCTCCGCGCTGGGATCGGCCGCGTAGGCGCCCCGCACGACCGGCGCCGTGCTTGTCGCGGTCGCGGCCGCCGGCGCGGTTGCGGAACCCTCGCTTTCGGCACCTGCGGTTCCGTCCGACGGGCTCCCTACTCTTACGAACATATGTTCCGTTCGTCGCTGAACCGCGTCCTGAACTGGGCCGAGCAGGCGCTCGCCCCGAGCGACGAGGAATCGATCGCCGCCGAGAAGCAGCTGGCGGCCCCCCACCCACACCGCCGCGAGCTGCGGTGGGAGCGCGAGCGCAGGCCGGGCTCGGTCCCGCACCGCCCCGCCCACTGCATCTCACCTGTCGTCCGGCGCAGCGCACGGGCGCGACCGCGTCAGGACAGCGCGCGCTAGCCGGGGGGCGAGAGCTGAGCCTTGAGGATGATGGTCTCGCTGAAGCCGCGGCCGTCGACTTGCCAGGCGTAACAACCAGCCGATTTGATCCACGTGCCGCCCGGCACGGTTCGGTAACCGTATCCCGTGAGGTTCGTGATAAGCCGTCCGGTGACCGCGTCGCGTGGGTGCCCGACTCGCCAGTTCGTATAAAAGGTATTGATGGTTGGCCCGGCGGGCACGACTAGCGGTCCGGAGCCGGGGCTCACCCCGGTTCCGCCGGACTGGACCTCGATCGGGCCCTTCGCTGCGAGGCGTGCGGCCCGAACTACGAACGGCCCGTTATAACTGGGCATCGCGAACCACACCGTCTGGATGGCAAACCAGCCCTGGTCGTCGGTCGTGCCGAGCTTGACACGGCCGTGAACGACATCCCCCCGATTCCCAACGAGAACGCGGACCGGTCCGCTGCCGAGCGCCGGTCCGGCGAAGAACGGGTTATTGACCGTCCGCCCCGACGAGACGGGGCAGCGGCCGTCGTGTCCGAGCGAAGGGAAGTGCAGTGGCCGCGCGAGCAGCGACTGGGATCGTTGGGCAGGAGCGGCGCTTCGAATCACGAGGTAGCCCGCCAGAACTGCGGCGGCGACTCCGATCACGGCCAGCCGCCGGCGGCGCTGGCGTCGCCGGGCTTCGCGGATCAGGAGCTCGGGCTCGACGTCCTCCGCGCTGGCCACGGGAGCCGGAGTGAGCACCGTCAC